>CACZUS010000047.1 GCA_902784425.1 uncultured Bacteroidales bacterium | reverse complement strand
GCGGAACTTGTACAGACATTGAAGGAGAGACAGTTGCCGTATGGACTTTGGGGGTGGTGGATATCCGATCAATCAAGTCATTGGATTAGCCAATATATTGTGGAGACACTTCAAAAATATAACATCGACTTTCCGAAAGATAACACGATCAAAACATGTCGTGAATTAATAAAGGAAAACCATTCGTCCGCAGATAAACTATTTGGTTTGGCGATGCTCCATTCGTTAGGCGAGAAGTTGGATTATCAGACCATGGTGAGCAGTTTGGATACGGTGAAAGATTTTTCGTTCCTGGATAGTTTGGATCTGGCGGAACTCAAGGCGAAATGTGGCTTGCCAATTGATTATGAATGGTTGAACAAGCATCGTGAAGAGACAATGAAGGGTTGTGTTTATTATAAGTTTGGCAATGGCCATTCTGTGTATAGCAACGAGATGATGAACACGTTGCAGGTCTATCGCATCCTACAAGCCGATTCGCTCAGGGATTCCAAAGATGAGATGCAGAAGATACGTGACTATTTCTACAACCAGAAAACACTTAGCCGCACCTCCCATTGGCGCAATACATACGAGTCGGCCATGATTCTCCGCACTTTGTCGGACGACATGAAGCAAAGTTTGGGCGAAGAGAAAAAGAAGGTGCGCTTCTCAGGCGCTATGCAAGAGGAGATAGACCAATTCCCGTATGAGAAGAAAGTTCCTGCGGATGGTGTGCTCGACATTTCCCAGAATGGTACCTCACCCGTCTATCTGTCCGTTTCATCCACCTATTGGGATTGTCCTGTCAAGGCGAAGGGAACAGGATTCTCCATCCAAACCAGCTTCTCCGACACTGCTTTGACGGTAAGTCAGCGGGTAAAGATGAAGGTGACAGTGACGGTGGAGAAGGATGCGGATTATGTGCTGATCCATGTGCCTATCCCAGCAGGATGCACCTATGCGAGCAAGGATCGGAGTAGGGAAAACAATGAAGTCTATAGAGAGCACTACAAGGAGCACACGAATATCTTCTGCTCGGCTCTAAACAGAGGAGTCTATGAATTCACGATAGAGCTAATCCCTTTCTGCCAAGGCGAATATATCCTTAATCCTGCCAAGGTGGAGCAGATGTACTTCCCTGAATTCAATGCTTGTACGGAGATGAAGAAGGTGAAGATAGGAGGAAATGTTGAATTAATTAAAAAATAGATATATGAGATATTGGTTATCATTCTTACCCATCTTGATCTATTGCAGCTGTTCTCCCAAAGAGGAAGCGCGAACCAACTTCGTGGAAGAAAGCGATACGCTTGCTGCCGTAGTGGATTCTGTTTGTGGTAGTGGTTCCCAAGTGGAAGATCAGTCTCCCAACAGATATGAAGAAACCTCGATGTTTTTCGAAAGAATGTTGTTGCAAGATAAATGCGTTGAGGATTCCTTTTCCTTTTCGTTATATGATAAGGATGGAATATTGATAAGAGAGTTGAAATATGTGGGTGCTGTTAAATGTTGCCAGACGGAATATGATGTAATACTAGAAAACAATAGATTTGGTTACATGGAGGAGTCCTTACATGGTAATCAAAGATTGACTATTTATCGTGATGGTGAAAGGTTGGGAAAGTATTACGGTGGAATGTATGGAGAATTTAATTTCAAAGTGATTGATTGTGGAATAGAAGTGTTGGGAAAATATACTGACACAATTAGCCTTGCGGAAGGAATCCCCAAAGAAGTATTTGTAAGGTATTCTATGTATGAAGAGGGTCGGTTTTTAGGTGATTTCTTATATTTTAGGTAATTGTTTTGTGAAAATGTAAATGAGAAGATTGATATACATATTGCTTTTTCTTGCTTTTTCGTTTCAATCCTATGCTGTGGATTTCCATGGGGAAACGCACATCTACAAGAATGCGAAATCGAAGGTCAGAACCTATTATGGCGCGGATAGTCTGTTGGGTCTGGAAGATGTGAAGGGCACAAAACTGACGCCTGCCATCTATACCGAAATGGGGGAGGAAACGAGGGATGGTATGATCATGGTGGAGGTGGATGATAGCCTCTACGGATTGATAGATTTTAAAGGGAAGACTCTTTTGCCCCCTGTTTATAGTTTTATCGACAGAGAATTGATTTGGGGACATCTGACTGTTGAAAAAGATGGAAAACGATGGGGATTGATGTACAATAGGAAAACAGAGTCGTTTGATGAGGTTCCTATTCGAGAAGATGCCCAAAAATCACCGATACTCTATTCGCTGAAAAAACAGTACGAGCAGGTTGAAATCGTTCGTAATCATGCAAATATGGAGCCTGCTGCAGGAGGCTTCTCTGAATTCGGTTGTGCTAACGTGATTGACGCTTTCAATTCCGAAGGTTGGAGGATAGGGCTATGTAAAGACACTCTCGCATACCAGGTGAAAAAAGAGAATAAATATTATATCATTTCGATTGATGGTCAGAAAATTATTACGGAAGGTCAAGTATTCCACGGTGATCGGAACTATACCGATAGCATCCATTTTGTGTATAATGAAGATACGCTTGTGGTTGTAGATTTTAGAAAACAGGAGGTCATTGATAAAATAACGTTTGATAGTAATCAGAAAGGGAAGAGTACTTATGTGACAGTAACCAATATGAAAGGAGAAAAGTACACGTTTGAGTCTCCTGAATATTCGCAGGTAAAGAACGTTCGTGGTTCAGTCGATGTCCTTTTTCATGATAAATTCTATTGGAAATATATAATTGGTGAGCACAAGAGAACTAAGAAAAAGGGAGTCATTAAACATTGTTTGAGCAGCGACAAATCTACGCCTTCCGGTGTGGTAGCTAAAATCATCGTTCCTGTTAAATATGAGGAGGTAGAAAGGCTAGGGGATGCCCAGTTCTATTTTTATGATGTATATACGGAATCCTGTGTAGGCTTATATACGATGGATGGAGATCCGGTGATTCCATGTGGATCCAAGTACAATTTTTTTAGAATAGAACGTATCAAAAACTACGATGGTTACGAAATTAAAGGTAACGTTGGCTCAGATGATGACTACAAAGTAGGCGTCTTTTCGCTTGAAGGGAAACGCATGATCATTCCTTGTGAGTACAAAAAAATTGATTTGGTTGAGATGGATGGAGCCAACTATTTTAAGGCTAAGTCAGACGACAACCAATACGTCTATTTTACCCTCACGGGAGAGAAGGTGTCACACTCAAAAGATTCATAAAAAAAGGAAGGCGAAACTTGGTTGTTTCTGCCTTCCTTTGCTGCGTTTTAAGAGTCTGCTAGTTTATTTTTTAATGATCTTATGTGTTTTTCCATTTAGATTAAGTATGTAAACACCAGACTTCCATTCTTTTCCAATCTTTTTTACATCATTAATAAATCCTGTCTCTATGTTTTTTCCTAAGATGTCTCTTATCGTATAATCGCCTTCTCCATGTATTGTCACCTCCGTATCGAATGGGTTAGGGTAGAGGAACACTGTTTCTTCAGTTGCATCATACACATTTGTCTCTTCCTTCTTACATTCAGTATTGTCTTCGAAACATTTCCATGAAGTAGGAGTGGCATCGGAGGCTAACTCGCCATAGACGATTCCCAAACCAATGGTACTCATGTAGAATCGTCCATAGACATTCCAATCACCTACGATAAATTGTCCGTTGCCCGGTCCTCCATATTGATGCGCATCATCGTTGATCCTATACCAAGTTGCACCTAAGTCTTCTGAACTATAAATGCCCAGACTGCAATCGTTGGCAATTCCATAGATGTATATGACATAATCACCTGTCTTTCCTTTGCCAACGCCGACTGCTTCACAATAGGAAACACCCTCTATGTTTTTAAAGCTTTTGCCATGGTCGGAAGTTACTTTCAATCCATTGCTGCCACAAGGTGCGTAGATGAGACCTTCTTTGCCTGGCACGATGGTGATTCTGCCAAATCCATTGTTTGAAAGATTGGTTGTGGTATAGGTTTCACCATAGTCGGAACTATAAGCGAAAAGGTTTTCGCCACTGATATAGACGTAAGCATCGTTTTGAGGGTCCACTTGAACATGCGTTGCTTTGTCCATTCCCGTTAGTTTAGTCCATGAGGATCCATTGTTGTCAGAATAGAAGAGTCCCCCGCTACCAGGTACAGGTATGTTGAAGAAACGATAGGTGTTTCCTTTCTTTGTAATGGCGCATTTCCCTTCGTGAGAGATTAAGACTTCACTTGGATAGTAAGGGTTGGTGTAGGTGGCACTTGTCTTGCTCATGCTTTTCCATCCATTGTGACCTGTAGTGGTGTAGAAGAAACCAGTGTTTGCCACACGCATCATCACATTAGGGTCTTTGCTGTAATAGTTGATGCCGCCCGTTGTGCCGGGTGCAGGATCATGGATAGGCGCGAACTCATGTATGTTCTTATGAATGAATCCAGTGTAATCACCTATAACGGAGAGTAGGTCACCATCGGGAATGCTAACCATGTCTAATGCGACTGTCTCTTCCAAACCATTCACATCGAAATAGAAGGTTGGCGTTCCTTCGCACCAGATGTTGTTGCACGTAAAGATACCGTTACCCGAACCTACAGAGACTTTCGCATCGTCATTCGGATCCATGCACATCGTACTCCAGTGAATAGCATAGCCTGGAATCCAAGTGACATTGTTGTTGGTAAGTATCATTCTGTTTTGAAGTGATTTCCATGACTTACCACCATCCGTTGAGGTCCAATAGATGTCACCATTGGCATTGGTGCCATTATCCCATTTCTGAGAGACCCATGTGCTATTGGTGCAAGCAACTAGTTTGTTAGCATCTTTAGAAGAGACGACCACATCGCCGAATGCGCATCCCGTTGCAGGCGAGATGTCCGTTGCCTTTTTTGTTGTAGGATTATAGCGATAGATGGCGCCATTCTTACCGTACGCTTTCGCATCGGAATAAGCGATTAACAAGTTGCCATCAGGATCTAATTTCATCTTACAAGGGATGAAGTTGGTAGGCAAGCCACTGACTGCCGACCATGAAGAACCTCCATCTTCAGAAACATATACATTATCAGCACTGGTACGGGAGATGCCGACGAATATGCGTTGCGTCTTATTGCCGCTCTTAGCAGATTTGTCGAATACGATTGCGGTAGTTCCGTTTTCGTCGGGTGTGGTGGCAAATTTCTTATTCTCCCAACTTGGCCAGTTGGTTGAGTTGGTATAGACCTTAGGAAAAGATGAAACAACTTTCCAAGACATACCACCATCCTCACTATAGATAAGCGGATTATTCACACGACCACCACAATAAACGATGTTGCTATTGTTAGGATCCACAGCGATTCGTTCGCCGCAGTTTCGTCCGTCTCCATTTCCATGCACGTAAATCAGATTGGAGACATCCACGGTAGTGAAAGATTTACCCCCATCTTTAGATACTAATACAGCACTCTTTTGTGCACTGAAGTATTGACATCCACCCAACAAATAAATATTATCCTCATTGCTTGGGTCGATAGCAGCACCATCGATGCTGTAGAGACCTTTGTCTGTATCGGATATGAAATTAGTTAGGGGAGACCAAGAACAATCACTGGCATTCCACTTATAAGCACCACCCACATCTGTGCGGGCAATTTTGGTGTTACCACTGGCGATGATACCAGGAACGAATCCGCCACCACCGATGGCTAATGTTCCATAAGAGTATTTGATGCTCTTTTTGCAAGCATCAGAAACCAATGTTTCGGAGCATGAAACGGCATCGCTCTTGTCGGTGACGAATCGGATATTGTCGAGGTATACCGTTCCGGTTGCAGCAGCCGGACCAAAATAGAGATTTCCACTGCCAGAGGCACCTGCGCTTGTGTAATCCGCATAAACAGTGGTCCATTTTCCCTTTTGACAATCCAAATAGATGTCCTTGTCGGGAGCTCCCGCATATACTTTTAATTGTAGATCCATTGTTGTGAAGACATCCACAGCAACAATATATTTGCTAAGATCTTTCTCACACCAGAATCCTTGCAATCCCCAATCAGATGAGGTGATTTTACAACAACGTTTACTGGTATTCCCACAAGAATGAGGATTCTCAACATTCTCAGCAGTTGAACCCCAACCGTCTTTTAGTACGGTGGTTCCATCTTCAAAGTCGTGGGTTATTTCTGCACAGACACCGAAAGAAGTCAATAGTGCAAAACAGAAGGGTAATAAAAACTTTTTGTTCATGACGTATTATTTAAGATTTTATGGTTTTGCAAATGTATAAAAAAACTTTGGGAGAGTTGCTGTTTTAACAAAAAATAATAAAAAATGTGGTTCGCGTAGAGACGCACGGCCGTGTGTCTCTATTGATATAAATTCCAAAATTCCACAAATTAAATTTATAGAACCCACTATTTATGAGATTTTGTGCGAATTATATATCTTTGTAATGTTGTTTCAAAGAACTAACTATTCAATATTCGGTGAAATAGGTTCTCCCGATTGTTGAAGAATAGATATATAGAACCGTAAAAAATGATATGAGAAAAATTCTTTATTTCATTATGGGATTAGGGATCCTTTCGTTCTTCTCCTGTACCCAAAGCAGTCAATATGCACTTGAGAAATTCATAGAGAGTGAGAATGTTGGATTGCCTTTGTACGTCAATGAACACGTGTTGTATGACAGCGTTGTGCTTCATGAAAAAGAAGGAAATGTAACCATGTATTTCTCTATTGATAATGATTTAGATGTGCTTGTTGAATCCATAAAAAATCAAGATACAACAGCGATGAAAAACATGATGATAACCAGCTTGCAAAACGATCCTGTGACGCGTACTTTTCTATTGCTGATGGAAAAAGCCAATTATTATATGGGTGTTGAATACCTAAATACTAAAGGAGAAGTACTACAAAAATACACTATTGAAAAAGAGGAATACAGTAAAAAATTTGATTCATCACAAATTGAAAACAATAGAATCAACCAAATTATAAATGAAGTAAATAGTGTAAAATCCTTATGCCCGATAAAATTCGATGAACGCATTACTTGGAGTGATGTATTATTGGATTTAGATCAAAAAAAATTTGTTTACGTCTATGAAATTCATGATGAGAATATCTCAGATAAAAATATATTCTATGAAAATATGAGTCAAAAGATGGAATCCATTGTGTCTGGACCATCGTTGGATCTTTTCAAAGAGGCTAATTTTACCATTGTTTTTCAATATGTGACAGAGAGTGATACAATGAATTTTACATATACTCCGGAGGATTACAATTAGAATTATTCCATTTTGTATTATTTGAAGGGAAAGAATTGTCTTATTTGAATAAATTATTCTGTAAATTTGTAAGGAACATTTAATTGAACGTTATATGAAACACAGATTTGTTGCAATATTGGTGATTATGATTTCTTTTCTGGGATTTGCGAAAGTATATGCAGGAAAGACATATTATGAGATAAAAGTGTTTACTGATATTGGTGCCACTTCTTGGACCTATTTGAAGAATGGATTACAGGAAGCTACGGAGAAGAAGGCAGATGTTGTGTTCCTTCATTTGAACACGTATGGAGGACTGGTGGATTATGCTGATTCGATGCGTACGGCCATTTTGAATTATGACAAACCTGTATATGTATTCATCGACAATAATGCAGCATCCGCAGGCGCTTTGATATCCATCTCATGTGATAGTATCTATATGCGACAGGGAGGTAACATCGGTGCAGCTTCCGTAGTGAATGAGACGGGAGAGAAGATGCCTGATAAATATCAGAGTTACATGCGTTCCATCATTCGTTCTACGGCAGAATCTCATGGAAAGGTGAAGAGAGTTGAAAATGGTGATACCATAGAATGTTGGTTCCGAGACCCTAAAATTGCTGAAGCAATGGTGGATGAGTTCATTAACATCCCTGGATTGGTGGATTCCACTAAGATATTGACCATGACTGCTAGAGAAGCCGTGGAGAATCATTATTGCGAAGGTATCTATGAAAACATTGATGAAATCATTGTAAAAGCTCTTGATGATTCTGAGTATCAGTTGCTTTCTTATACGCCGACATTCTTTGATGATTTGAAGGGTTGGCTGTTAAGTCCTGTTTTGCATGGTATCTTAATCATGCTAATTATTGGAGGTATCTATTTTGAGATGCAGACCCCAGGTATTGGTTTCGCATTGGGCGTTTCCATCGTGGCTGCCATCTTGTATTTCGCACCATTGTACATAGATGGATTGGCAGAGATATGGGAGGCTGCTATCATCATTATAGGTGTCGTGTTAATTATGCTGGAAGTCTTTGTGATACCGGGATTCGGTGTTGTGGGAATATCGGGTATAGTCTTGCTTGTCGCCGGTTTGATATTAAGTTTGATTCCAAATCATTCGTTCTCTTTTGATCCGGTTTCAAAACATCAATTGGTGGTGGCAATGGCTACCGTATTGATTTCCATGGTGGGTTCAACCGCACTGATTGTCTATATCTCCAATAAAATTGGAACAGAAGGTATATTTAAAAATATTGCATTGAGTAAAACCATAGATTCAGATTACGTGGGTGTCTCCCAACAAGAAAATGCCTTGGTGGGTAAAAAAGGTGTCACTGAGACCGTTTTATGCTTATCAGGAAAGGTGAATATTGATGGAGAGATATATCCAGCTATTTCGGAATCTGGGTACCTTGAGCAAGGTGTTGAGGTGATTGTCCGCAAATATTCTACTGGACAATTATATGTAAGAAAGGTGTAGAGAATAAAAGATGTTTAAACTGACAAAATTCACATTAGACAATGGCTTGCGTGTTGTCCATTATGAGGACAAGAATGCACCGATGGTCATTTTGAATACGCTATATGATGTAGGTTCGAAGGATGAGTCAATCGATAAGACAGGTTTCGCCCATCTGTTTGAACATTTGATGTTTGGAGGAACACCTGCTGTCCCTTCTTTTGATGAACCCATACAGAAAGCGGGAGGCGAGAATAATGCTTGGACGAGTGCGGATCTAACCAATTATTATGTTGTTCTTCCTGCCAACAATGCTGAAATAGCTTTTTGGTTGGAGTCGGATCGCATGAACGGACTTTCATTTTCACAAAAGAGTCTGGATGTGCAACGGCATGTGGTGTGTGAAGAGTTTAAACAGAGATGTCTGAATCAACCTTATGGCAACCTACATCACTACATCAGAAAACTGTGCTTCGGCACACATCCGTACGGATGGCCCACGATAGGCCTTGAATTGTCACATATCGAGAATGCCACGTTGGATGAAGTGAAGTCGTTCTTCTATTCTCACTATGCGCCGAACAACGCCATATTGGTGGTGGCAGGCAATATCTCGTTGGATGAGACAAAACGATTGGTGCATAAATGGTATGATTCCATTCCATGTCGAGAGATAAAAAAGAGAGTGATTCCAGTGGTTCCTAAACAAGAAAAGGAACAGTATATGGAGGTGGAGGAGAACGTTCCGACAACGTGTTTCTTTAGAATGTATCATACCGGCGGACGGTTTGACAATGACTATTGGACATCAGATGTGCTTTCTGATGTTTTGGCGAATGGAACCTCATCGCGCGTTCATCAACGCTTGGTGAAGGAGAAGAAGATATTTACGTCAGCTTCCGCCTATATCTCTGGAGATATCGAGACGGGACTGTTTTATCTGACGGGCAAGTTGTGTGACGGAATCACCTATTCCAATGCAGATGAAGCCTTTGAAGAACTAATTGATGAGGTGAGAAACGAGTTGGTTTCTGATTATGAAATACAGAAATTAAGAAATAAATTCGAGTCACGTCAAATAACCGATAGCATGGTCTTGATGGATCTTGCCAGCGATTTGGCTTATTATGAGTTGTTGGGAGATGCTAATCAAATCAATCAGTTGACGCAACGTTACAGTGAAGTGACTCCACAAATGCTTCGTGATTTCACGTTGAATACGTTTAAAAGAGAGAATTGTTCCACTTTATTTTATAAGGCGAAGAAATGAACATAGTAGAGAATGTAAAAAAGAATAAGTCACTTTACGCATATATGGTTCTCTTTTGGGTCTGTACCATATCGGCATGGTTTGCTGTGGATAGAACTATATGGGTGATGGAGTTACTTCCTGCATATTTTGGCTTTCTGACGATTTTCATTATGCATGATAAGGGCGTGCGTTTTTCGAATCTTTTGAATGTTGTTATATTTGTTCAGGTTATTATTTTGATGATAGGAGGAGTTTTTACCTATTCCAATGTGCCTTTTTTCAATCCGACGGATTGGTTGGGTGAATCATTGGGATGGGAGAGAAATAATTACGACAAGTTGGGCCATTTCATGCAAGGCGTCACACCATACGTGGCAGCAAAGGAGTTGCTGATGAAAAAGAAGGTCGTCAGAAGAAGTACGATGCAAGTTTTCTTGTGTATAAGTGTCTCTTTGGCAGTCAGTGCCTTCTATGAGTTGTTTGAATATGCTACGACAATGGTCTCTTCAGATTTTGCTACCGAATTTGTCGCTTCGCAAGGTGATCCGTTTGATACACAAAAAGATATGCTGTTTGCCTTCTTAGGTGCTATATTTGCCGCTTGTGCCTTTATCAATTACAAGTATGGTGAGGAGGAAGAACATACCGAGAATTAAAAAAATAGTTTTGATGAATATAAACTGAATTTTTATAGAAGTTCACATTGTTTTATTTCGTATTTTTGCAAACGAATGAAACGGTTTTTAATCATACTATTTATCATGCCTCTCTTTTTGCCTGCCATGGCAAGAAAGAAGGATAAGGTTTCTATAGATACAGATACCTCGTATGTTATCACACCTGATACGTTTGCGGCACTTTCAAAAACAGATGCTAATAAGAACAAACCTGCCGATACAAAGGTTGTCAGACTCTATTCATGGAATTACAAAGGCGCATTAGCCTATAAGGAAAATGCAGGTTTGGATACCTCTATGGTGGAGTTCTACATCAATAATCCAGCACAAAAACAGACGATTGCTTTACAGACACTTGGAAACTTGGGATCTCCATCTCAATCGGCTATCTTTATGCAACGTACCAACAAAACAGATTATATCTTCTTCCAACCCTATCAGATGATATATAAGTCGAGTGAAGAGGTGCTTTACTTCAATACGAGAAGACCTTTCTCATATCTGAATTATTATGGAGGTGGTATTCATAATCGTGATAACAGACGTTTGGATGGTTTATTCTCTGTTAATGTTAATCCAAAAGTTAATTTTGGTTTGTATGGTGATTGGACGAAGGCTTACGGTTGTTATAACTCACTCTCTACGAAATTCCATAATGCAGGATTTTTCGGTAGTTATGATGGTTCGCATCATCAGTTGGGTGTTTCCGTTTCATTTAATGGTTTTGAAAGTTATGAAAATGGAGGTTTCACCAACGACAAGAATATAACCGACCCTAAAAATACGGGTAAGATGGAACCTATGAATATTCCTGTCTTTTTCTCAAACAATGATTGGACGAAAGTTCATAATTGGAATTTGGATTTCAATTATAAATATCATTTCGGTATAGAAAAAGAGGTTGAGGTTTCGCCAGACTCTGTTAGAACGGAACTGATCCCTGTCACTTCTATTCTTTATCATTTTAATTTGGAGAGTGATTGGCGTCGTTTTTATGAAAGAAACACCATGTCTGGAGGCTTCGGTGTGGATAGTTTTTACCACACTTATCAATTAGATGATACATTGTATTATAATCGCGCCTCATCAATTGATTCCTCTCGATTTATGCAGATGAAACATACTGTGGGTATCATGTTGAATGAGGAATACAACACATTGATGAAATTTGGCTTTGCCGCCTATGCTACGTATAAGATTAAAAAGTACACGTATTTAGACGAAGGACTGACGAGAAATGCTACGAATGTTACGCCTCATAATGACTCTTTAGGATATTTGTATAATCCTATGTACAGTCAGATATATCGTAATAAATTTGGTGTGGGTGCTCAGTTGTCCAAACATCAGGGCGCTGCCTTTACCTACGATTTCTATGGAGAATATTATTTCATAGATGAAAAGAAAACAGCTAGTACATTTGAATTTGGTGGCCGTCTGAGTAGTGATGCAAAGTGGGGTAAACAACCAGTCAAACTGAATGCCAGAGCTAAATTTGAACGTTATTGCCCTGAGTTCTATGAGGATTATTACTACAGCAATCACATCTATTGGAACAATGATTTTGAAAACAAACAGAATTTGACGATTAATGGAAGTTTGAGTTTCCCTTATTTCGCATTTTATAATGGATTGGGACTTGGTGTGATGGCCGATTTCCAAAACCTGCATAACTATATATTTTGGAATAAAAAAGCCAAACCGGAACAATACAAGGATAATTTACAGGTGATGACCCTCGGATTGACAGAAAATGCACGCGTTTGGCATCTTCATTGGGATAATAAGTTGATTTTCCAACAAGTAAGTAATGAAGAAGTGCTACCTCTGCCTAAATTGAGTTGGTATTCGGCTGGTTATCTTCGTTTTGACCATTTGTTTAATGTGTTGAATATTCAACTGGGTGTGGATGTGCGTTGGAATTCTGCTTACTATGCGCCATATTATATGCCAGCAACCGGTCAATTCTTCGTTCAAGATCTTACAAATCCGGATAGTCAGAAGTATGGAAATTACATCTATATGAATGCATTTATTAATGTACATTTAAAACGCGTTCGTTTCTATTTAGAATTCAACCATTTGAACAAACTATGGTCTAATCACTACAACTACCTCTACACCCGTGGTTATGCCATGGATCCTTCTTATTTGAAATTCGGACTTTCTGCAACCTTGGCAGATTGATTTTTCTTTCTTCTTGCTAGAATAATGAGTGTGACGGATAGTAGTACTAATAAGATTCCTATCCCCATTTTAAAAGTGACTTTTTCTCCAAATACAAAAACACCTACACAGAGTGCAGATACAGGCTCTAATGCTCCGAAAATTGCTGTCTGCGTTGATCCAATATTTCTCACTGCCACTGCTAATAACAATAATGATAATAGTCCTGGAAACAATGCTAAAATCATGGCATAAAACCATATATTGGCTGAGTAGGGTACGATGATATGATTGTCGGTTGTCGTCAGTGAATGAATAAAAATAAAACAGGCACAAAACAGTGTGGCGAAAAAGGTTAGCTTGGAGGCAGACACTTGTAGTCTTGCCCGATTCACAATGACTATGTAGATTGCATAGGCTAAGGCTGATATTAGAACAAGAATAACACCTGTAATGCTTAATTTCACCCCCTCGCCATTGTATAAGATGGCAACACCCACCATGGAAAGAAAAATAGCTGCCATCATGGGATAGGTTAGTTTCTCGTGAAAGACAGCTGCCATGATGATGGCCACCATAATAGGATAGATAAACAATATGGTGGATGAAATGCCTGCATCCATATAATGAAAACTATCGTAATAGGTGAGAGATGAAACTGCGAACATAAGTCCTAGTAAGATTGAAAATGCCAATTCGCGCTTGCCAATCTTAAATGTCTCGCGTTGTATGAGTAGGGTAATGCCCAGGAGTAATGAGGCGAGAGAAAAGCGATAGAACAATGCAGAATCGGTGTTGATTCCGTTTTTATAGAGATACAATGCCCCTAATGGATTCATTCCATAACAGACAGCAGAGGCAATCGCTGCAATAACACCTTTGGTTGTGGTCGTTAACATTTTCTTTGAATGAAAAACATACGGTCTATATTTCCCTTTTTGTATATGGGTGGCCTATTCAGCCATCAATGCAGATTTGTCTTCGTTGAACGCTCCCAAGGTGACTTGTGTGATTTGATTCACTAGAGACTTGTCATACGGACGTTCGACGATGATATAATTGTCTGTAAATCCTCGCATGATATTTCCTTTCTTCCGCTCTTCCCATAATACTTCTGCCTTCCGACCAATTTGTGACTGATAGAATTGTATGCGTTTCTCTTCAGACAATTCATGCAGAATGTCACTTCGTCTTTTCTTTTCTGTCGAATTTACTTTGTGATCTATTTTCAGGGCAGCAGTGTTTGCTCGTTCTGAATAGCTGAACACATGAAGCTGACTGATGTCTAGTTGCTTTAAAAATTGGTAGGTGGTGTTGAAGTATTCCTCTGTCTCTCCGTTGGTTCCGACAATGACATCCACACCAATGAAGGCATTGGGCATGCACTCTTTGATGGCTCTGACTTTATCTGCATATAAATCAGTTTTATAATGTCTTTTCATGAGCGATAACACTTCGTCGCATCCGGATTGCAACGGAATATGAAAGTGCGGAACAAAGTGCTTGGAATGAGCCGTGTATTGGATGATTTCATCAGAGAGCAGATCAGGCTCGATGGATGAAATACGATATCTGAAAGTACCTTCAATCTGATCCAAGGCAACAATCAAATCGTAGAATGTTTCGTTGGTAGACTTGCCGAAATCTCCGATGTTAACACCTGAGATGACAATCTCCATTGCACCCATTTCTACCGCTAATTGCGCTTGTTCCACTGTATTGGCTATCGTGTCGTTTCTGCTTTTGCCTCGAGCGATAGGTACGGCGCAATACGTACAGAAATTATCGCAGCCATCTTGCACTTTCAGCCAGAAGCGAGTCCTTCCACCACGCGTGCAGGAAGCGTTGAACTTGTTGATACCGCTTCTTTGCGTGTGGATAATCTCTGGGGTCTTCTTCTTCTCGAGTGTACTGATGCGATCGATGATATCAAACTTGTTTTGACTACCAATAATCAGGTCGACCCCCTCTATTTGAGCGATGGCTTCGGGCTTTAATTGAGCATAGCAGCCCAGTACGACAATGATGGCATTGGGGTAGCGTGTGATCATTTGTTTGATCACTTGTCTGTCTTTGCGATCAGCCACTTCTGTCACCGAACAAGTGTTGATAATACAGATGTCGGGCGTTTCATTGGCATTGGCTCTTTCAAATCCCTTTTCAAGGATCTTTTTCTCAATGGAAGAACTCTCTGCAAAATTTAGTTTGCAACCTAACGTGTGGAATAATATTTTCTTAGCCATCGTTTCTTTGAGTGGGGGTCTATAAATTATTTCGTTGAATTTTTTGTAGAGACGTGGCGTGCCGCGTCTCTACGGTAAGGACGTGGTATTCCGCGTCCGTTATGATTAACGAAAGCCTCCTCTATACGAAAAGTATTGCGGAGGCTTATTTGAGTTTCAAAAAGGGTTGAGATAAAATCAATAACCTTTTCGTTTGTTTTCTTCTAATTCGTCTAACAGACTCTGAGGAATGACTTCTTTGCCCTCTTTGAGGATGCATTTGTGACAAGCCATTTCTCTTGAGTACATACGACCGATGCAGTAGTTGGTGTGGTCGCAAGTACAACGATAGTGTTCATCCTCCTTCATGTGGTTAACGAAGGCAGGGTCGTTGAGTAGAGAACGAGCCATAGCAACAAACTCAAAGCCGTCGTCAAGCACCTCGTCGATTTTCTCTCTTGATACCAGACCTCCAATGTAGCACAATGGCATTTTGAGAGCTGCACGGAATTTTAGCGCATCTTCAAGGAAGTATGCCTCTTTGAAGGGAACCGTAGGAATCATAAAAGAAGCACCCATGCGAACCAATAGAGGCATGAAGAAGTCTTTCATGTAGTAGGTCAACGTTTTTATAGGCATAGCACCACGCATGACGTCCATAGGCGCACTGCTTACGAAACCGCTACTTAGCACTAATGCATGAGCGCCACATTTTTCAAGTGTTTTAGCCACCTCAAGACTTTCGTCGATATCCATTCCGTTGCGACAGCAGTCGCGCATGTTCATCTTCACCAAGATAGCCATGTCATCTTTGGCAGCCGTCATCACTTCGTCCATAGACATTTTCATGAAGCGCATTCTGTTTTCGAGAGAGCCTCCGAATTCGTCGTGACGGTGGTTGGTGGATGGTGATAAGAATTGGCTGATTAAGTAGCCGTGACCTGCATGAAGTTCGACAGCATCGAAACCAGCTTCGCGAGCGAGGTTGACGCCAAGACCGAATGATTTAGCTATGCGATTGATATCATCCTTGTTCATTCCCCTTACAAAAGTAGGAGAGTAGAGGTTGAAACCAGTAGATGCGGAGATAGGGGTGCAACCACAGATCTTTCTGTGTGACATGTTTCCGCAGTGACCGATTTGTATACTAGCAGCCGCACCCTCTTTGTGGATAGCGTCTGTGATTCTTCTAAGAGCGGGTATGTTCTCTTTCTTCAACCAAAGTTGGTGAGGAAAGGAGAGACCACTTTGATCTACGGAAGAGTAGGCCAACGTAGTCATTCCGATGCCTCCAGCAGCAACAGAGACATGATAGTTATAGAGCATTTCTGAAGGAGCATTGCCGGGACACATACCTTCGAATGCCGCGGAGCGGATGGTCCTGTTTCTTAATGTGAGCGGACCAATCTTTCCTGGTGTAAATAATGTTGACATGTTTAGCTTTTAGTAAATGAAAGGTATTACACGTTTTAATTTCTTGTTTTGCATCTCTGGAAACATTGTTTGATATTTCTTGTAGATGGTATTAGCTCTTGGTACAAGGTTGGCGAATGTCCAAATAAAGAAGACTGCGCCAGCGAAAGACCAAGTAAGGATGGCCCATCCCAGCCATTCTGTCAGTTCGCCAAAATAGTTGGCAGAGGTCACATAATCGTAGAATCCACCTTTAGGAAGGTAGTGGTTATGGTCGCCTGGTTTGCGAAGATGACGAACGATGTAATCAGAATGAAGGTTGATGCCCATTCCGATAATGAATATGATTGTTCCAATGATAAATTGTGGAGTGGTGAGCCATTCAATTGTGTACATGTCTGCAGGAGAGACATAGAAGATCCAACCACCTTGCATTAAACCGTTCAGTGTGTTGAATAAGACGCCCATGAGCATGATGAAGATGGGCATTCTGCTTTTGGTTTTAAAAAGCATTGGGAAGATGAATGACCTTTGAAAATAGTGTGTTTGGAAGATGATAAAGAAAATCAAAGGTACTGTTTGAAACGTTCTCTCTGAAAGTAACCAGCAAATCAGCATAACTATGAAAACAGGAGCCTCCATTAAAATCCAACCCAATCGGTTGTTGACGGTGCCGCCCCATTTTTTGTCATACATGATACCATAACCTGCATTAATACGATACAAAGAAAAGAAAACAATCACAGCAATTCCTGTCATGATCCATAAAAAGCGAGAAAACATCTCAGCGTCATTAAAAATAACCATACTTGTCAGTTTTGTGGGGAATTCTTAAATGCATCTTTGCATATAATCTGATTGTTTATTGGCTTAAAATGTCCATAATATATCAAACACCTACATAAGAATAACATAAAAATCCCATGTGTTTTTTATAATTGGGGAGTTTACTAAAATGCCCCTTAGAATTAAAATTAAGCGAAATTAAGGAATTTTTTAAGAAATAAGAAATAAATAGAGGGGAAAGTTTTGTGTTTCCATGCTAAAATGATATTTTTGTATCATAACCTTAGCCCGTGAAATGGCGCTATCCGAAATGGATAGTTTTTATTCTAAAAGTTGTCTGACTGTTGTCAGACGGGGTTGAGCTGGTTTGCAGTTAGCGAGACCTAAGGTACCGATATAATTATCGGTATCTTTTTTTGAATTTATGACTAATAAAAAATGGAGGAAGTAGTTGATTCATTACATTCGGATTCTCTTTCATTAGTCGCTCAACAGACGAAGACGGCTTTTGAAAACGGAAATTATCAGGAGGCGATACATACTGTCATAACGAAGGGCATAGATATGACGGTGAGTTTTGCTATGCGGATTCTTTTGGCTGTCATTGCTTACTTCATTTTGCGTTGGGTGGTGAAAAAACTGAATCTCCTTTTCACTAAGATGTTGGAGAAAAAGAATACAGACCCAACATTATCTTCCTTTTTGCGTAGTTTGGTGAATATCGTTCTGAATTTCATCGTCATCATTGTTATCATAAGCATCTTAGGCATAGAAACCTCATCTTTTGTCGCTTTGTTCGCCTCCGCAGGTATTGCCATAGGTATGGCTTTAAGTGGATCTTTGCAGAACTTTGCGGGTGGGGTGATGATTATGTTTTTCCGTCCATTTAAGGTGGGTGATTTTTTGGAGACCCAAAATGTTACTGGTGTCGTGAAAGAGATTCAAATATTCAATACGATTATATTGACGACTGATAATAAGACGGTTATTGTGCCTAACGGGGGACTCTCCACGGGTATTATCACCAATTATTCAAAAGAATCGAAACGAAGGGTTGACTTTGTTTTCTCCATTGCTTATGGCGAGGATTATGACAAAGCAAAATCAGTCTTGTTGGATCTGTTAAATCGTAATCCACTGGTATTGAAGTCGGATGATGTCCCTGCCCCATTCATTGCCATCACAAAGTTGGACGAGAGTTCGGTGAACATAGTGGTTCGTGTTTGGGTGGAGTCGAAAGATTATTGGAACGTATATTTCCAGATGAATGAGGACGTTTACAAGGAATTTACAAAACAAGGTGTGAACATACCATTCCCTCAAATGGATGTTCATATTCATCAAACTGTATGAAAATGAAACATGTATATCAAATCATTTCGTGTCTCGTTCTATTTATGATGGTAGAATCAGACCTATTTGCACAGAAAGATTTCTTTGGAATGCAGACAATCACTGTATCGGATCAAGAATTTGTCTTGAGATGGTCGGCCAAAACGAGAAACGATCGCTATATGGAGGAGTTTTTGTTGCCTTCGGAGAATTTTGCTGGTTTTATTCAAAAGGTGACGATAGAATGTTCACAGGAAAACAAAAGTGTAGAGGATGAAATGAGAGAGTTGATGGCCAAATTGGCTGTGAAAAAAGAGCAGAACATTGTTTTTAGTTTTGAACAAATAGAATCTCCTGTGGAGGGCGAGATTTGGATTGAATATGTACAGGGAAACGTACAAGGAGGCCAATCCTTTACTATGGAGTGGAATCTGAATCGCTATCGCTTGGTCAATAATAGAGTGGTCTTGTTTAGAGTTATACATAGAGCGTATGACAAGGAGTTGAATGATTTTATGAAGATCATCAACAAAAAGAGAGACAAATGGATTAAAGATGCAGCCTCTTTCCAAATGGAGACTGTGAAAGTAAAAAAATAGAAAGTAATTAATCATAATAAATACACACTTAAAAGTATGTTTGAAAGTTTAGGCGAAAGACTGGAACGATCTTTCAAGATATTAAAGGGAGAAGGTAAGATTACGGAGATTAACGTTGCTGAGACGTTGAAGGATGTTCGTAAGGCTTTGTTGGATGCGGATGTTAACTATAAAGTAGCTAAGAATTTTACTGATATGGTAAAAGAGAAGGCAATGGGTCAGAATGTGCTCACTTCCCTTAAACCTAGTCAGTTGATGGTGAAAATCGTGCATGATGAGTTGGCAGAACTGATGGGAGGTTCATCAGTCGACATTAACATCACGGGACATCCAGCTGTTATTTTGATGTCTGGTTTGCAAGGTTCTGGTAAGACCACTTTCTCAGGAAAGTTGGCCAATATGCTTAAAAAGAAAAAGAACAAGAAACCGTTGTTGGTGGCATGCGACGTTTATCGTCCGGCTGCTATCGAACAATTGAAAGTATTGGCTGGTCAGATAGAGTGTGATGTATATACAGAAGAGGATAGCAAAGATCCTGTTAAAATCGCTCAGAATGCTATTCAACAAGCAAAGGCTAAAGGTAATGACATCGTCATCATAGATACCGCTGGTCGTTTGGCTGTGGATGAGGAGATGATGAACGAGATCGCTGCTATCAAGAAAGCAATAGAACCACAGGAGATCTTGTTTGTTGTGGACTCCATGACAGGTCAGGATGCTGTGAATACGGCAAAGGAATTCAACGATCGTTTGGATTTTGATGGTGTCGTTCTGACTAAGTTGGATGGTGATACACGTGGTGGTGCGGCTTTGTCTATCCGTTCGGTGGTAAATAAACCGATCAAGTTTGTTGGTACGGGTGAGAAAATGGAAGCTATTGATGTGTTCCATCCACAACGTATGGCAGACCGTATCCTCGGAATGGGTGATATCGTTACCTTGGTTGAACGTGCCCAAGAACAATATGATGAGGAACAAGCAAAGAAACTACAAAAGAAGATTGCGAAGAACCAGTTCGATTTCAACGACTTCCTTGCTCAGATCCAACAAATCAAGAAGATGGGTAATTTGAAAGACTTGGCTGCTATGATTCCTGGTGTAGGTAAAGCTATGAAAGATGTGGAGATTGATGATAATGCATTCAAAGGAATTGAAGCCATCATCTATTCAATGACGCCAGAGGAACGCGTTAATCCTGGTATCTTGGACAATAGTCGTAGAACACGTATTGCCAAAGGTAGTGGTACTAATATTCAAGAGGTGAATCGTTTGTTAAAACAGTTTGAAGAGACAAGGAAGATGATGCGTATGGTGACGCAGAATCGTCCGGCAAGATTCTCTTTCGGTAGAAAATAATTGGAGGTATTATATATGAATTTAATTGACGGAAAAGCAATTGCGGATCAGATTAAATCTGAAATTGCAGAAGAAGTAAAAGAAATTAAGGCAAAGGGTGGTAAGACACCTCATTTGGCTGTTATTATCGTCGGACACGATGGTGGTAGTGAAACGTATGTGGCACATAAGGTGAAATCTTGTGAGCAAGTAGGTTTTAAATCCACCAAGCTATGTTTTGAAGATGATATCACAGAAGAGGAATTGTTGAAGCAAATTGATATGCTCAATAAGGATGAGGATGTGGATGGTTTCATCGTTCAATTACCACTGCCTAAACATATTTCAGAACAGAAGGTGATCGAGGCAATCGATTATCGTAAAGATGTGGATGGATTCCATCCAATCAATGTGGGACGTACCTCCATTGGTCTTCCTTCATTTGTCTCTGCTACCCCTGCAGGTATCATGGAGTTGTTGAAGAGATATAAGATTGAGACTTCAGGTAAACACTGCGTTGTGATCGGACGTAGTAATATCGTAGGTAAACCTGTTACCTCTTTAATGATGCAAAAAGCTTATCCAGGAGATGCGACAGTTACCATTTGTCACAGTCGTACGAAGAACTTGAAAGAGATCACTCTTCAAGCAGATATTATCATCGCAGCAATGGGTTCACCAAAGTTCTTGAAAGCTGATATGGTAAAAGATGGTGTTGTTATCATTGATGTGGGAACAACTCGTGTGCCATCTACAGAGACAAAGAGTGGCTTTAAGTTGACGGGTGACGTGGATTTTGAGAATGTAGCGCCGAAATGTAGCTACATCACACCAGTTCCTGGTGGCGTCGGACCAATGACAATTTGTTCTTTGTTGAAGAATACATTGTTGGCTGGTAAGAAAGCAATTTATAAATGATAATAACGGGGGAGAGAGTTTTCTTTCCCCCTTCTTTTGACTATTATGATATTTTACACTCCAGACATAGAGAAGGATCCCCATTTGCCTGAGGAAGAGTCGCAGCATGCCATTAAAGTGTTGCGCTTGGAAGCAGGCGATAAAATAGAGTTGGTGGATGGAAAGGGTAATTATTATGAAGCGGAGATAGCCTTTCCTCATCATAAGCATTGCCAAGTGAATGTGTTGAATAAGGTGTCGGATTACCGTCCGCAACCTGTGCATATTCATATTGCCATAGCACCGACCAAAAACATGGATCGATTGGAGTGGTTTGCCGAGAAGGTAACGGAGATTGGAGTGGGAGAGATTAGTCTCCTGCTATGTGACCATTCAGAGCGAAAGGTGGTGAAGACCGATCGGTTGGAGAAGATCTTAGTGTCGGCGATGAAACAATCGAAGAAAGCCTATTTACCAAGGCTTAATGAGATGATTTCATTTAAGGAGTTTATGAAAAAAACGCATCCTGAGCATTGTTATATTGCACATTGTATGTTTTGGTGTTGATTGGACCAGAAGGTGATTTCAGTGAGGATGAGGTTCGTTTAGCGATAGAAAAAGGATTTGTCCCTGTAACATTAGGAGAGAGTCGATTGAGAACAGAAACGGCAGGCGTTGTGGCTTGTCATACGGTGCAGGTGGTTAATGAAATAGGGTGATGTGTTTCCCTCGTTTTCTCTGAAATCTTCTGTATCTTTGCAAATAGAAAATGATTAATTAGTGGTTATATGAGTGATACGATATGTGCAGTCTCTACGGCTGCTGGATTGGGCGCTATTGCGGTGATAAGAGTCTCTGGTAGTCAGGCTATTGAACTAACAGATGCTGTGTTCCATTCCGTTCGCCCTAATTTTAAATTGTCGGATGCGAAGACTCATACTGCCCATTATGGTCGAATATGCAATGAGAATGATGAGGTGTTGGACGAAGTGCTCGCTACTGTCTTTCGTGCACCCAACTCGTTTACAGGCGAAGACTCAGTGGAAATTGCTTGCCATGGATCATTATATATTCAACAAGAAATTCTGAAACTTCTACTTGCGAAAGGTTGTCGTATGGCTACCCATGGTGAATTCACCCAACGTGCCTTTGCTAATGGCAAAATGGATTTGAGTCAGGCCGAGGCCATCGCTGATTTGATCGCTTCACAAAACAAGGCCGCTCATCGATTGGCAATGAACCAAATGAGAGGAGGCTTCTCGCGTGAGTTGTCTATCTTGAGAGATCGATTGCTGACGTTCACCTCTTTGGTGGAGTTGGAACTGGATTTCAGTGATCATGAGGAACTGGAATTTGCTAATCGAGATGAATTGAATGCGTTGACACAAGAGATATTAGAAAAAATAGGTTCTTTGAAAAACTCCTTTAGTACGGGTAACGCTATAAAAAACGGTATTCCCGTATCTATCATAGGTGAAACCAATGCAGGAAAATCAACATTGCTTAATCTATTGCTTAAAGAGGATAAAGCCATCGTTTCTGATATCCATGGTACGACTCGTGATGTGATTGAGGATACGGTCTCTATCAATGGATTGTTGTTCCGATTTATTGATACGGCAGGATTGCGCGAGACCAATGATGTGATTGAAAGTATGGGTATCGAACGTAGCTATAAGATGATGGACAAGGCCTCTATCGTTTTGTGGGTGATCGATGCTACACAACCTCTTCATCATTTGGATGAACTGACGGCCTCCATTACCTCTCATTTGGAGGGAAAGAAGCTTATTATTGTCTTTAATAAAATCGATTTGGTGGATGATAAGACACGCAATTCACTGACTCAGTATTACGCTCATCTGGACGGAGAGCAAATTTTCATATCAGCAAAGAATCAGATCAACACGAATCAGTTAGAATCCCTATTGTTGAAGGTGGCTCAGATACCTGAGGTGGGGGAGAATGATGTGATGGTGACCAATATGAGACATTATGAGGCATTGAGTCATGCCTATGATGCTATCGTACGTGTGCAGGAGGGCTTGTCGCAAAACATTTCGGGTGATTTCTTAAGTCAGGATATTCGTGAATGCCTTTATTATTTAGGAGAAATTACAGGTGAAATCACAACTGACGAGGTGCTTGGAACTATTTTCTCCCGGTTCTGTATTGGAAAATAATAATTCCCTAACCTCCGAAAATCTGCAAATGTTAACGAAATAACCTCCAAAAATCTGCAAATGTTAATAAAATAACCTCCGAAAATCTGCAAAATTATTCTTATCTATTTGTTAGTCAGATATTTATGGATAAGGTAAAAATAAGGCAGAAATTTAATGACATAATAACCGTTTAAGAACCTATAATATCCTAAAATATGAGTACAGTTAATACATTCAATCAGAGTACTATAGAATCTTTGGCATTTTATGTTTATGCATTAGTTGATCCGAGGGATAATAAAATATTCTATATTGGAAAAGGTAAAGGGAACAGAGCTTTTCAGCATGCGAAAGATGCGATTAACGATAATGATCAAAGCCTTAAACTTGATACGATTAGAAATATTTTACAAGAAGGAAAGCAAGTTCAATTTTACATTTTAAGGCATAATTTAACTGAAAGTGTGGCATATATAGTTGAATCCACACTTATTGACATGTTAACCTACGACAAATTTAATAGGATAAATCAACTAACAAATATTGTTGCAGGACACCATCAATGGGATGAAGGCATCAAAGATGTAGACGAAATTGATGCATTATATAATTGTTCTGAAATAAATATAAATCCAGGAGAAACATTACTCTTAGTTAGTCTGAATAAAAGTTATGACCAAGCAAAAGCTAATGGGGTATATCAAAGAATTGATATTTATGAAGCAACACGCAAGTATTGGTACATAGCGAAGAACAGACCTCAAGAGATTAAATATTTATTAGGAGTTTATAAAGGTATTGTCCGTAGTGTTATAGCAGTAGACTCTTGGAAATGGACAACAATCTCAGAAGACGGTACAAGGTTTGATAAAGAACGATGTGAATTCGAAGGTAAACTTCTTAACGATTCTCCATATATGAACACAAGTGTTTCTAAATATCCTTTTGGTAGTGGAGGTGCCGTTAGGTATGTAAAAAAAGAGGATTGAATTGATAAACAAAACATCTATCTTTGCAACTGAATTTTTAACAAATCATGATGACCACTAAGATACCCAATTGGATTGCCTCTCATATCACGCTTATTGTCGTGATCGTGACTATTATTGCGTTGTTCGTCCCCGCTTCATTTTCGTGGGGTGGTGATGTTTGGTATGGGACTGACGCTCAAACCGTCGGATTTCAAACCTGTGCTGATGCATCCGAAAGAGATTGTGATAGGGGAGTTGGCACAATTCATCATAATGCCCTTTGTGGCTTGGGTGCTTTGTCGTCTGCTCAATTTGCCTCCCGAATTAGCTCTGGGTGTGATTCTTGTAGGATGTTGCCCAGGTGGAACTGCCAGCAATGTGATCTGCTATTTAGCTAAAGGTGACGTTGCACTTAGTGTTGCTATGACGGGCGTCTCCACACTTCTGGCTCCGTTTGTGACACCAGCTCTGGTCTTGCTACTGGCTGGCGAGACCGTGGATGTGAATGTCTTTGGAATGTTCATGAGCATTGTTCAGGTGGTGATATTGCCCATTGTCGTGGGACTTGTCGTCAACCACTATTTCAAAAACTTCACGCAGAAGGTCATACCTTATATGCCAATGATTTCAACACTTGCCATCGCGGCAATCATTGGTATCATTGTTTCACACAATGCACAAAACATTATCGGATGCAGTCTGCTTGTAGCAGTCGCTGTGATACTGCATAATATGCTGGGATTGTCTCTTGGCTACATTGTCAGCAAACTGATGGGACTACCGCCCGAGAAGCGAACATCCATAAGTATTGAAGTGGGAATGCAGAATTCCGGACTTGCCACATCGTTGGCTACGACCCACTTCGCCCTATATCCGTTGGCTGCAGTGCCAGGAGCTATTTTCTCTGTTTGGCATAATTTTTCGGGAAGTATTGCGGCTCAGGTGCTGAAGAGGGGGAATGGGAAGTGAAAATTAAAGCCAAAAAATCCTCTGATTCCTTATTCTTTCCCTTGGATTTCCGAAAAATCTCGACTGAGTGTTTTGAAATTGGGACTATATCACTCCATCTTTTGTATTTCATTCCAATAAAAGAAAGCTTCAGGATGTGTCTTCTTGAGTTTGTTTAGTTTAGTGGGAAGGGGATGTTGAATCGTTTGGCTTGCCAAATTTTTCAAACACTCTATGGTATAATGAGTCACTTCATTGATGTCTTTATTGATGAGTTTACTGAGATAGGCCGTTTTTGAAGCATTCACAATGGCTGAATCTAGGGTGTATCTCTCACTATGAATGAAGTTTCCTATTCGACTGATACCATCTTGGAACAACTTAAATTCTTCAGCATCTTGCAATCCTCGTAGACAGATACACAATGAACTTTTGTAAATGTCGTCTAGCACTTGTTGTGTATTATTAGGATCCATGTGGCGATATTGTAATTCTATTGCTGCAAATCGCATAAATGTCTCTCTCGTTATGGTGATGTCTTTTGTGATGTCAAATAAGGATGCTATATCAAACAATTGCTTGACAATCTCCATTGTACATCTTTTTTCTCCCTTGAAAAATGGAATGCCTGTTGTGTGTGGCGCAAATGCTGTTAACTTATCTCCTAATAAATCCTCATGACTTGGTAACTTTACCAAAACGGTTGGACCTTCGATAATCAGTAAAGGACTTTGGACTGGCAATTCCACAATTTTTGAGTAATGAATCTCTTCGTAAAGTACATCCAATAGGATTTTGTCTTGTCCGCCATTAGTAGGGTAACTTACCTCATAATAAAATTTTGCATGTTGCTTCGGTACATTTGTTCGAGCAATACGTTTTACAAGCTCTACTTTCCCAAAACCATACTCTTCTGTATATTTATGAAGGTAATCTTCAATAATTGTTCCTGGAGGACAAATGATGTCTATGTCGATAGATAATCTCTTGCTGGTATTCAAATGAAGCATGAGAGAACTGCCACCTTTAAAGATAAATGGGCAACCAGATCTTGCTAATGCTTCAAGTAAAGAAAATGCTCGGATGGTCTTTTCAACTAAGGCAATGTCATGTATCCCCATTTGCTCGGCTACTGCCGTAATCCATTCGATAGACTTGCTTCTGTGGTTTATCATTGTTAATCGTTATTATAATTCTTTCTACTTTCTCTTTCCGATTA
>CACZUS010000046.1 GCA_902784425.1 uncultured Bacteroidales bacterium | reverse complement strand
CATCGTGCAGGAGCAACAACCAGACGCTCTTCTTATTAGTGGAGATATCTACGAGACATCCAATCCATCTGTTTTTGCACAGAAATTATTCCATTCAAGCATCCTGCAATTGCATAACGTTGCACCTCAGATGAAGATCATCATCATTTCTGGTAACCACGATAGCGCCCAACGGGTCAGCATAGGAAGCGACCTATGGAGACTTGCCAACGTGCATATCATCACCTCCATTCATACACTCGATGATCGCTCTGCCAATTACGACCAACATATCATTCCCATCACCAACTCTAATGGGGATACTCTTGCCCTGGTAGGTGCTATCCCTTTTGCATACGAGCAGAACTTCCCTAAAGCAACCGATTCAAACAATCGAATACTTGCCTTTTATGAGGGACTTTGCCAACGTATGCACGAACTTAATCCACAACGGAAACCCCAAATACTAATGGGTCACCTAACCATCTCGGGCGACCTAGATTTTACAGGTCATAAACTAGATGCTATCGGTGGCATGGAGTCGCTGGATGTGTCGAACATAGTGCCCCAGTTTGATTATCTTGCACTAGGACATATTCATCACGCTCACGTGGAGGAACGTCTTATCAACACTCCTCATCAGTTAGAGACCATTCCGAAACAACCTCAGCCTTTTGATGAGGCACTGAAGGAACTTGCCTCCTACCCTTCTGATCAAAACAATTTCTTGCGACTGAATGTATTAGCAGGTACCGCTCCGAGTGATGCCATGGCATTGGCTACCGAAAAAATGGAAGGGAAAAAGGCGGAACTGCTCTACATCAACTATACGCGCATAAAGGAACAAGAACGGAGTGCAGACGTACCAATCACCCTTTCTGAATTTAAAGAACTGACACCCCTACAAGTGGCTAAACGTTATTTAGGTGATCGGTTCACAGAAGAAATGGAAAACACCTTTAACGAAGTCCTTCAACACCTAAACGACTAACGACATGAAACTACACGAACTAAAGATTCATAATATCGCATCCATAGCAGACGCTTCCATTCATTTCAATGAGTCACCATTGAAGGATGAATCCCTATTCCTCATCTGCGGACCTACAGGTGCTGGTAAATCCACCATTCTTGATGCCATCTGTTTAGCACTCTATGATGATACTCCCCGTCTCTGTTCCGCCTCCAGAAAGGACAAGTTCTCTCCTGATGGAAATGATAAGACACTTACTTTGCAAGACCCTCGTCAACTACTTCGAAGGGGGACTAACGAAGGCTCCATCTTCCTCTCCTTTGAAGGAAATAGTGGAGATATCTACCAATCTTCATGGTCTGTACGTCTCAATCGAAATGGAAATCTTAATAAAAGCGAATGGGTACTCGAAAACCTATCACAACATCAAACCTATCTCAAAAAAGATGAGATATCAACGGAAATACAACGTGCTATCGGCGTTGCTTTCGATGATTTCCAACGCACTTCTTTGTTGGCTCAAGGTCAATTCTCGCAGTTTCTGAAAAGTGATGACTCAACAAAGGCCGGTATCTTACAAAACCTTACGGGGAAAGATATCTATGAACGTATTGGAAAGAAAATCTTTGATATCACCAAGGAAAAGGAGAGTGAGATAAAGAATAAGAAAACAGTCATCGAAAGCCAGCATATATTAACTGAAGAAGAACGTTCTAAAATCATTGATGAACTTTATAATAAGGGATTATCCCTCAAGGAGTTGAACAATGAAAAGGAACTGCTGGAGAAAAAGAGCATTTGGGTTAAGAACTGGAACAAGCAAATCACTCTTTTAGAACAAGCAAAAAAAGAGTTGTCTCAGTATGATGAGAAAATCTCATCTGAGCTATACAAGAATGAGAGTCAGGCAATTACCCATTGGAACGAATCGGCTACTGCTATTGAATGGCGAAAATTATTACAACATTCGGAAAAAAATTTACACGATATCTCATCACAGGAAGAGCACCTAAGAGAGAGATTCTCTGTTATGTGCAGCGGTATCAACGGACTTGTTGAAAAAACAAAAGAGGAGAGTCAGCAGCTTGATGCCATAAAAAAGAGGATGGAACAGCGTACAAAGCAAGAGATAACCATGCTAGAAAATGCCAATGTTATCATTGCAGATCTGAAACGAGCGAATGATGCGTGCACTAAATCCCATGAATCAGAAAAGGCCATCAAAACTGTCGAGAAACTGATTGAACAGCATGACACGGAGGTGAAGAATGCGGAGAAGAAACACAAAGCAGAAATAGAAAAAACGAATCAACTGCAAGAAGAGATAAACCGATTGGCAAAAGAGATCAAAGAGGCCGATCCCGATGGCACTCTGCTACAACAACAAGAAAAGATTCTTGCCATCTCAGTCATTCTCGATTCGATGATAGGTTTGCGTGACACTCTTTTCGATGTTGAAAAGGATCTGAAAACGGATCAAGAGAGGTGTCAGGATTTACAGAAAAAGATCGATGCACTGAATACGGAAGAGAAACGTGCCAAGGATGAATACTCTATCGCTAAAGAGGTCTACGAAACAGCAGAAAAGGCAGTAAAAGATATTGCGAAGGAACTACGAAGCACACTTAAGGAGGGGGATGTTTGTCCGGTATGCGGTCAGAAGGTAACCTCCTTGTTCTCTGACGAACATTTTCAATCTTCATTGTCACAACAATTAGCTAATAAGACACAAAAAGAGAAAATCTGGGAGAATTGCAACACAGAATTGAACAAGGTGAACTCTGAAAAAACAGTCTTGGAGAATACAATCCTCAAGAAGCAGGGTGAATGGGAGAAAATACGTCTACAATTGATAGACAAAATCAACACACCTATTCTACAAAATTCTGATTTCAAGCATGATACAGAGTTCTATTTTCAAGCAGGTTCTCTCGAATCGATGATAGATGTCATAAAGGAACAGAAGGTCCAAATTAGTGGTCTAACAAAACGATTGACAGAATTACAGAAGCAAAAAGAGGATGTTCAAAAGCAAAAAGACCAACAGAAGGAAATAGAGGAAAAAGTGGAACAACTATATGAAAATGAACAGAAAGAACTGACCAGATTAAATCATCAAAAAGAGAAGGATGTCGAGCTCTGTAAACAGTATAAAAAATTGGAGAGTGACATCTTATCTAAAATGGAAGAACTCTTAACACTAGCCGATTGGAAGAATGGATATAAAACTGATTTTCAATCACTTTGTGATAAAATTCTTCATTTGTCTACGCAATATAACGAAGAAAAGGAGAAGGGAAAGTCGTTGGAAAATCAGTTGCAAGTTGATAAAAGAGAATTGGAACAGGTGAATGAACGCAAAGAAACCATTCTCAATGCTGTACATTGGACAGAAGAGACATCGGAAAGTAAGAGGATGGATCATCTTTTAGGCGCATGCACAAAGCTGTCTGACGACGTGACCCAATGGAATACAGCGTTAGGGAAAACAAAAACGGATATCTCAACATACCAAAAGAACCTGAGCACATTCTACTCTACTCACCCTGATATCAATGAGGCGAGATTGACTGATCTTACCACTCACTACACACAAGAGATAATCACGAAGATAAGTACTGACCATCAGGAGATAACAAAGATGTATGACACATTGATGGGGAAATATAAATCTTCGACAGACGAGATGGAGAAGTTGAAAAGCGAAAAACCCGCATTCGCCGAAGGAGAAGAGCATTGGCAAGAGGATTATTTCACTGAGCAGATACAGCAGAAAACACAAATGATCAATACTTTGAATCAAGAGATTGGTGAGTTGAAGGGCAGATTGAAGAGTGATAAAGAGAATGAAGAAAAGGTAAAGAAATTACGAGAGGAGTATGAGGATGTCCGCAAAGTGTACGAACGGTGGGATCGGTTGAACCAGGAGTTTGGAAGCTCGGATGGCAGTAAATTCAAGAAGGTGGCGCTTAGTTTTGTCTTAGATGTGTTGTTACAGAATGCCAACCGCTATCTCAGACAGTTTGACGATCATTTTGAACTTAGCAAGCAAGGCGATTACACCATTGTCATACATGATTATCGTAATGACAGTAATCTTTCCAGTTCAGGACTATCAGGAGGACAGCAGTTCATGGTGTCATTAGCATTAGCGTTGGGATTGGCAGATATGGCAGAGAATTCTCACAATGTCTCTGATACGCTCTTTATAGATGAAGGATTTGGTACGTTAAGTGATGAGTTTCTTGCGAATGTGATGGATTGTTTGGAGAAACTGCATCAAAGTACAGGTAAGAAGGTGGGCATCATCAGTCATGTGGAGTCTTTAAGAGAGCGAATTGCTACACAGATAATAGTCCATCAAGGCAAAGGTGTCCAGGCAAGCACGGTAGAATTAAAGGCTTGGTAGGCTCATGCCTGTCATCTTACGGTAGAGATCGAGGGCATATACATCCGTCATACCCGATATATAGTCCAATACAGCCATAATACGCTGATAGGACTCTTCGCTATCGATTTCATATTGTTCAGGAATACGTGCCAGCAACTGTTTTGAATAAGCCTTGTTGGCATTGAATACTGCTGTTATCTCCTTCTCTATCAAAGTGTAGATGATATTATAACCAGCAATTTCAATGTCGACCACATCTTTCGACTTATATATCTTCTTGTAAGAGATCTCTTGGCATTTCTCATACGCCTCTTTCACCATGGTAGAGATACACGTTACCAACGGCGAACTAAACGTACCAGAAAGGATTTCCTCTTCTTTCTCAACAAAAGCGCGAGAGCACTCTTCCACCAAAACACCAATCACAGACGAACGAAGGTAGGCAATCTGTTCATTTTCATCCTTTACATTGTTCATGTGACTCTTTTTGCGTTCTTGCTGCTCTTCCGAGAAGAATCCCAACAACAGATTTTTTGCCTCTGCATTACTGATTAGTTTCAGTTTATGTGCATCTTCAATATCCATGATCTCATAGCAGATATCATCCGCTGCTTCCACAAGGAAAACGAATGGATGACGGGCATATTTATAATCATCCAGGCGAATCATGCCTAAGTCATCCGCTATCTTTACGAAATCATCCTTTTCTGTTTGGAAGAAGCCAAATTTCTTTTTCTTCTCCGTGATATAATCCGATTTATAGGGATATTTCACGATGGAGGCGATGGTCGAATAAGTGAGCACGAAACCACCCTTCCGGCGACCATTAAACTGATGTGTCAGTAGGCGGAAAGTATTAGCATTACCCTCAAAATGGATGATGTCGTTCCATTGGCTATCCGTCAAGTTGTATTTCTCTTTCAGGTATTGTCCGTTACCTTCTGAGAAATAGGAGGCGATAGCAGTCTCTCCTGAATGTCCAAACGGAGGATTTCCCATATCATGTGCCAAACAGCCAGCAGAGACGATGGAGCCAATCTCAGATATCTTATCCGATATTTGGTTCTTATGTTTGATACGAAGCAGTTTAGCCACACTGTTTCCCAACGAACGGCCTACGCATGATACCTCCAAGCTGTGAGTCAGACGATTATGAACAAAGATGCTACCGGGCAGAGGAAAGACTTGAGTCTTGTTCTGCAACCGACGAAAAGGAGAAGAAAAGATCAATCGGTCATAATCACGTTGAAACTCCGTTCTATCCTCTTCTTTAACATTATGATAATCTTCCAATCCAAAACGTTTGGAGGAGATTAGTTTATCCCAGTTCATCATATCTTTCAGTCGTTAGGAGACCTGCTTCCGAGGTCGTTCATGAGGTTTGAAAAAGGGGGAACATCGACAACCAGTGTTGCGATGCACCCCCATCAATTCATTTATGAATGGTATTATAGGTTAAGAGACTTTTTGATTGCCTCTACCTTTTTATCAGCATCAGCACATGCACGCTTGTAATCTGCGGCATCCTTCATTTCACCTTTCACTTCGATATAGAACTTAATCTTAGGTTCTGTACCAGAAGGACGAACACTGACTTTCGTACCATCCTCTGTGAAATATTGAAGTACGTTAGCAGTTTCAGGCATGTTGATATCCTCAACTTTATTACATTTAACGCATGTTTGTTTCAAAGACTTATAGTCCTTGATCAACTTAACAGCAGAGCCAGCCAACTCTTTAGGAGGGTTCTGACGGAAGTTCTCCATCATAGCCTTGATTTCATCAGCACCGCTCTTACCAGGTTTCACTACACTGATAGCGCTTTCTTTTTGGAATCCGTACTCTTTGTAGATGTTCATCAACAATTCGTAAAGAGACATACCATTATCTTTCGCCCAAGCTGCAATTTCGCAGATCAAGCAGATAGAAGCTGGTGAATCCTTATCACGTACTTTGTCGTAAGGCAAGAAACCAAATGATTCCTCTCCACCTCCGATGTACTTCTCCTTTCCTTCGTTGACGCGGATTCTGTAAGCAATCCATTTGAATCCGGTATATTCATCATACAACTTAACGTTGTTTTTGTCTGCGATTTCACGAATCAATTCAGATGTTACAATGGTTTTTACCAAGAACTCGTTACCTTTTAACTTGCCCAACTTCTTCATGTTGGTGATGATGTAGTAGCAGAACATCATACAAGTTTGGTTACCATTGATGATTACCCATTCGCCCTTGTCGTCGCGACATACGATAGCCAAACGGTCAGCATCAGGGTCAGATGCGATCACCAAGTCGGCACCTAATTTCGTACCTAAGTTCATACCCATAGTCATTGCCTCTGAGTTTTCTGGGTTAGGAGACTTAACTGTTGGGAAGTTACCATCGATAACCATTTGTTCAGGAACCACGTTGATATTTTGGAAGCCCCATGAACGCAAGCACAAAGGAACGATTACGCGGCCTGTTCCGTGCAATGGAGAATAGACGATGTTCAAGTTCTTTTGGCGATTGATTACCTCTTGATCAACCATAGCCTCTTTCACAGCCATCATGTATTCGTAGTCCATTTCACCACCGATGATGGTAATCAAATCCTTGTTAGGAGTGAACTTAACATCATCCACCTTTACCTTATTCACCTCGTCGATGATACCCTTATCGTGAGGAGCCAAAACCTGAGCACCATCCTCCCAGTAAGCTTTGTATCCGTTGTATTCTCTTGGGTTGTGAGACGCAGTGATGTTTACACCACTTTGGCAACCCAACTGACGGATAGCGAATGAGATTTCTGGTGTAGGACGAAGGCTTTCAAAAAGATAAGCGCGAATTCCATTTGCAGAGAAAATATCTGCTACGATCTCAGCAAACAAACGAGAGTTATTACGACAGTCATGACCTACCACCACGCTGATTTCTTTCTTACCAGCGAAAGCTTTCTTTAAGTAGTTAGCCAAACCTTGAGTGGCCATTCCAACCACATACTTATTCATACGATTGGTACCAACCCCCATAATACCACGCAAACCTCCAGTACCGAACTCCAAGTTCTGGTAAAAAGCATCAATCAAGTCAGTCTTGTCAGGGTTGTCCAACAAACGTTGAACCTCTTTTTTCGTTTCAGCATCATAATTACCGTTTATCCAAGCGTTCGCTTTTGCGGTAACGTCTTGCAACAAAGCATTATCCATACTAGAATCTTTATAAATTATAAAATATTATTCTTCTCAATATCTTTAAAATAGCGGTATGTAGAGACTTTCAATTCGAAAGTAGACAACTCATCGCATACGATGATGCCATTTGTATGAAGTTGCAAAGCACTCAACGTACACATTTGGCAAACACCCCCTTCAACAGCCTGTTGCAAAGCTCTTGCTTTGTTATAGCCGCTTACCAAGATCATCACCTCTTTCGCATCCATGATGGTACCCACACCCACTGTTAATGCAGAAGTAGGCACTTTGCTCATATCATTATCAAAGAAACGAGAGTTGGCAATAATGGTATCTGTGGTTAAATGTTTCAAACGAGTGCGGGAAGTCAAAGAAGAACCAGGCTCGTTGAACGCGATATGTCCGTCAGGACCAATACCACCCACGAACAATTGAATACCACCAGCAGCCTGAATGCGAGCCTCATAGTCGGCACACTCCTTTTTCAAGTCTGTAGCATTACCATTCAAGATGTTCACTTGATTTTCAGGGATATCTATATGCTTAAAGAAATTATTCCACATGAAAGAATGATAACTCTCTGGATGTTCCTTAGGTAGGTTAACATACTCGTCCATATTGAATGTGATGACATTCTTAAAAGAAACGAGTCCCTCTTTGTTCATTTTAATAAGTTCGCGATACATACCTATTGGAGAAGAACCAGTAGGAAGGCCCAAAACGAATTTGCGGTCGGCTGTAGGTTTGAACTCGTTGATGGTGTCTGCAACATGCTTTGCAGCCCATTTAGAAACGGATGCGTAATCCGATTGGATTAGAACTCTCATACTCTTTTTTTATTATTTTTTACTCGTTTGTCACTCTCAATTTCTCCCCCTCTGTTTTCATTTGGGAAATGGATTTATACAATAGATAAACACCCCAAATAATCAGTGGGAGACTAAGAATCTGACCCATGTTGATAATCATATTCTCTTCGAAATCCTCCTGATTATTTTTGATGAACTCAAGTAGGAAACGTGTCAAAAAGACCATCTCCAAGAAGACCCCAAAAATGAACCCTTCAAATTTCCTTGCATTTGTGCGCCAATAAAGGAACATTGTCACCACAAAAGTGATTACACAATATAACGCTTCATAAATTTGGGTTGGATGACTTGGTGCCGAGAATACTGGTTCAGAACCAAGTTGCCACAAATGCATGTTTGTGATAAACTCAAATGCCCATGGCACATCAGTAGCATGACCATATATTTCATGATTCATCAGATTACCCAAACGAATACAAGCACCACATATAGCTACAGACATCACAATGCGATCCATGGTCCAAATGAAACTTTTGTGAGTCACCTTTTTACTGTATAACCATAATGCAAGCAAGATACCACATGCACCTCCATGACTTGACAATCCACCTTTCCATACATATAATATCTCTATTGGATGAGCCGAATAGAAAGAAAAATCGTAGAAAAAGCAATGTCCAATTCGTGCACCGATAATGGTTCCAACCAACATGTACATAAGAATATCCGTCGCCTGTTCATTAGGGATTTTCTCTCTGTCGTATACTTTCAACACCACGTAATATCCCACTATGAATCCGATAGCCCATAACATACCATACCAACGAACAGTCAGAGGTCCTATGGAAAAAAGATCCGGATCAACCGTCCAACGAATAAACTCCAATATCATAATTACAATCCTTTACCGTGACAATGTTTGTACTTTTTGCCAGAACCACATGGACATGGATCATTACGTCCAATCTTAGGCTGTTCATTGCGAACAGGTTCTACCCTTCTTTCTGGTTGTTGTTGAGGAGCTGATTGAGAAGGACCTCTATTTGATTGATATTTAGAGTAATCCTCATGTTTCTCAGGAGCTGCCTCACGAACTTGTTCAGGGTCGCGTTGTTGCACTGGAATCTGTCCACGCATCAAAATGGAGATAGACTCTCGGTTGGTCTCTTCCACCATCTGTTTAAACAATCCGAATGATTCCAATTTATAGATCAATAGAGGATCCTTCTGCTCATAACTTGCATTTTGAACAGTATCTCTCAATTCATCCATTTTTCTCAAATGCTCCTTCCAATTCTCATCAATCACATGAAGAAGAATCATCTTCTCAAATATCTTAACGACCTCCTTAGACTCTGTCTCATAGGCTTTCTTCAAGTTGACTGGAATATTGTACTGACGTTTACCATCAACAATAGGAATCAAGATGTTTTGATATTGATCTCCTTGGTTTTCATATACCTGTTTAATAACCGGATTAGCCACTTCAGAGATTCTGTCCATCTTATGTTTGAATGAATCCATGGCAGCGCGGAACAACTTATTCACAATTTCGTCAGCTCTCATATCCTTGAACTCTTCCTCCGTAACAGGCGTATCAATTGCGAACAGAACTGTCGTTTCCTCCTCGAATACATCGTATGCATAAATCGATTTGGATTTATCAACAATCATCTGAGCCGTATCATAAATCATATTCATGATATTAACGCCCAAACGTTCTCCCATCAATGTTTGTCTACGCTTGCGATAAACCACCTCACGTTGTGCATTCATCACATCATCATACTCCAACAATCTCTTACGAACACCGAAGTGATTCTCTTCCACCTTCTTCTGTGCACGCTCAATAGATTTGGAAATCATGCTGTGTTCAATCACCTCTCCCTCTACAAATCCTAGTTTATCCATGATACCTGAGATCTTTTCAGAACCGAATAAACGCATCAAATTATCTTCCAATGAAACGTAGAAGATAGAAGATCCTGGATCTCCCTGACGTCCTGAACGACCACGCAACTGACGGTCTACACGACGTGACTCGTGACGCTCTGTACCGATGATGGCCAAACCACCTGCTGCCTTCACTTCATCGGAAAGCTTGATATCCGTACCACGACCTGCCATGTTTGTAGCAATTGTCACCGTACGTCCCTTACCAGCTTGAGCAACTATATCTGCCTCTTTCTGATGTAATTTAGCATTCAAGACATTATGTTCTATCTTTCTCAATGTCAACATCTTGCTAAGCAACTCGGAAATATCCACCGAGGTTGTACCTACCAAGACTGGACGTCCAGCGTCCACCAATCGACATATTTCATCAATGACCGCATTATACTTCTCACGCTTCGTTCTGTAGACACGATCTTCCATATCGATACGAGCAATTGGCTTGTTGGTTGGAATAACAACGACATCCAACTTATAGATATTCCAAAACTCTCCCGCTTCTGTTTCTGCCGTACCAGTCATACCAGCCAACTTGTGATACATACGGAAATAGTTCTGAAGTGTGATGGTAGCAAATGTTTGTGTAGCAGCTTCCACCGTCACTTTTTCCTTTGCCTCGATAGCTTGGTGCAAACCATCTGAATAACGACGTCCCTCCATGATACGTCCCGTCTGCTCATCGACGATTTTTACTTTGCCATCAATAATCACATACTCCTGATCCTTCTCGAATAGTGTATATGCCTTCAACAATTGGTTGATTGTATGAATACGTTCCAATTTGATGGAGTAATTTTGCAGATATTCATCTTTCTTATCCTGATATTCCTCCTTCGACAAGTGTTCACCTTCCAAAGCTGACAACTGAGACGCAATATCAGGCAATACGAAGAATTCTGGATCTTCCGAAGCTCCTGTCAATGCATCAATACCTTTATCTGTTAATTCAATGGAACGATTTTTCTCATCGATCACAAAATAAAGAGGATCTGTGGCTATGTGCATGTTTTTATTTTGCTCTGCCATGTAATACTCTTCGGTAGAGAGCAAAATACTCTTATTACCCTGCTCACTAAGGAATTTGATCAGCGGACCATTTTTAGGCAATGCCTTATATGAACGGAACAAATCCAAGGCACCCGCTTCCTGATCTTCCTTATTCGGAGATTTCAACTTTTGTTTTGCCTCTGTCAAATAATTGGTTGCCATTGCACGTTGCAAATTGACAAGTTTCTCCACACGAGGACACAACTGATCGAATTGTTGTTCTTCCCCTTTCGGAGTCGGACCTGATATAATCAACGGCGTACGAGCATCATCAATCAAAACGGAGTCGACCTCATCGACGATAGCAAAATTATGCTTACGTTGAACCAAATCATCAGGAGAGACGGCCATGTTATCACGCAAATAATCGAAACCAAACTCATTGTTAGTACCGAATGTGATATCAGCCATATAAGCCTTACGACGTTCAGGCGAATTAGGTCTGTGCTTATCAATACAATCGACAGTCAAGCCGTGGAACTGATACAAAGGACCCATCCACTCAGAGTCACGTTTAGACAAGTAGTCGTTGACGGTGATGACATGAACTCCATTGCCCGTCAATGCATTTAAGAATACAGGAAGTGTTGCCACGAGAGTCTTACCCTCACCTGTTGCCATCTCTGCGATTTTTCCTTTATGAAGAACGACACCACCGAAAATCTGGACATCATAATGAACCATATTCCATAAGAGGTCATTACCTCCCGCTATCCAGTGGTTATGATAGATGGCTTTATCACCATCAATCTCGACGAAGTCTTTAGTTGCTGCTAAATCACGGTCCATATCAGTGGCAGTTACCACCACTGTTTCATTCTCTGCAAAACGTCGTGCTGTATCTCGTACAATCGCAAAAACATCATAGAGAACGTCATCAAGAACTTCTTCATATTTATCTACAACAACTTTTTCTAATCTGTCTATTTCTGCATATGTATGTTCACGCTCTTCGATTTCCTGTCCCTCTATTTGAGACTTCAATTTCTCTATCTGAGCTACCTCATCAGCCACATACGATCTAACCTTTTCACGTATTTGAACAGTCTTTGCACGTAATTCATCGTTTGTCAACTTCTCCATTACTGGAGCCAATTCGCGTACTTTATCAACGTACGGTTTTATCTCGCGCATATCTCTTTGCGCCTTATTACCAAATAGTTTGGACAAAAAACTATTAATACTCATAGAACATTATTTTGTATATTGAGCGCAAATTTAGAAAAAAAAAAGCAGAGTATATTGCTTTAAATGCAACAAACTTCACAAGATTTATTATATCTTTGCATTATCATTCGAATTATTATATAATTTTATAGTGTTTTTACGCAAAGAATGAGAACTAAAAGACAACAACAACATACAAGCTTAATAAAAGTGCTTGTCGCCGTAGGAGATTTCTTATGGATTAACTTGTCGTTTCTATTGTTGATTTATTTGTATTGGAAACAATACGGTCCATTTGGATATCATGAATTTAAATATGGTTTCGTCGTTATAAATCTTGCCTACGCCATCAGCGTGTTCATGTGTGGAATCATATTGGACAAACGAGTTGTATTCTCTGAGAAAATCATTGCATTGGTGACTAAGACGATCTCGCTATTCGCCATTATCGTTTTGGCCTCTTTCTCCGTCTTAGGTATTCTCTTGCCTGCTAAGTTCTGGATTCTTTTCCTATGCATCACCTTCCTCTTTGTATCAATATGGAGAATCGGATTCCGTTTCTTGCTTAAATCCTATCGCAGACATGGTGGAAACACTCGTAATATTATAATACTAGGTGCGGGGCGTGTAGCTAACAAGGTATACAATAGCAACATTACAAACGAGGTGTTGGGATATAAATTCATGGGCTTCTTCGACGACCGTGACCCTGCCGACTATCGCGTAGACCCTCAATTGGTTAAGGGTACTTTGGCCGACGTGGAAGAGTTCGTTAAAGAAAATCAAGTGGACGAGATTATCTGCGCTTTGCCAGCAGGTGACGATCGTAAGGCGCTCCCTATCATGAAATATGCCGAGAACAATCTTATCCGATTTATGATTGTACCCGATTTCATGCGTTTCATCACTCGTTCTGTCTCCTTGTCCTTCTTGGACAACTCCATACCTATCGTATCTCTACGCGAGGAACCTCTTCGAAAAGGATACAATCAACTGCTTAAACGGACGTTCGATATCCTAGTTTCCTTGGGATTCTGTTTGACAATATTCCCTATTTTGTTCATCATCTTAGCTCCTATTATAAAATACACATCCAAAGGTCCTATTTTCTTTAAACAAAAGAGAACGGGAGAAAATGGAAACGAATTCTACTGCTTGAAGTTCAGAACCATGGAGGTGAATGCAGATGCTGATAGCGTACAAGCCACCAAGGGAGATAGCCGTGTCACTCCTATCGGCGCATTTTTGCGTAAAACAAACTTAGATGAAATACCTCAGTTTCTAAACGTGCTCATCGGCGATATGTCTATCGTCGGTCCTCGTCCTCACATGCTGAAACACACAGAGATGTATTCTCAATTAATCGACAAATATATGGTACGTCACTTTGCCAAACCTGGTATCACCGGTTGGGCACAAGTCACTGGATACCGTGGAGAAACGAAAGAATTGTCCGAAATGGAAGGCCGTGTTAAACAAGATGTATGGTACATCGAAAACTGGACCTTCTGGTTGGATATCAAAATCATCTTCAAAACCGTTAAGAATATGCTGAAAGGGGAAGAAAAGGCATATTAAAACGACTTCTATAAATTCACTATATAAACAACACCGTAGAGACGCACAGCCGTTCGTCTCTACGTAATCAAAATTCCAATCAAAATTCTTTTGCCTATGAGATTCTTTTGCACATTGCTTTTTTTTATCCTCCTTCCGTTAAACCTATTCTCTCAACAATCTTTTTTTGTTGATCAAACATATGACGGAATAACGTATGCTCCTTTCTCATTGTCAGATGTAACCAATATCAAACAAATTGATGCACAAACCATATTGATCAGACGATCCGGCAAAGAATATTATATACAAATAAACAAGGGAGAAATTCTCCAAATTCATAAAGAACAACAATCAAACAATGGAATGTACCTTACAAAATATGAATTAAAAGGATTTACTGTTCAGGTGCCTGTAAATGCAAATGCAAAAGATGAAAATCAAGAATTCTTTACTATTCAGTATCAAACCCATATTAATAATTATTATCCACGAGAAAAAATGTGTCTCGAAGTCCACTTTTTCGACAAACAAGGGAAAATGTATAAGTGGAATTTGGAACGCCCCCTCAAAATAGCAGAAGATTCAATTGATAAGTCCAAACCCGTAACAGTCCATTATATAAAACACAATGGAAGCGAATATAAAATAACATGGACTCGGATTAATAACTATAATGTTATGTACAATACATTACCTCCAGATGGTGAAGGAAATCAATTAAATAAAGACCAGATCTACCAATTATTAACGGCATCTCGGCATAAACATGACTACTATTTTAGCTTTAATTACATAGATGATAGAAAAGATGAAGATACTAACACTCTGCACTTTAACCCCTACAATTTTAACCCCTATAAAAAGTAGAGACGCAAAATTTTGCATCTCTACAAATTCAAAATCCCACGAAATAAATTTATAGACCCCACCTAAAATAGAAACCCTGACAGAATCATTCCGTCAGGGTTCTTTTCTCCTTATAAGTAGTCTTTTACTCAACTTCAGAGAATTGGTCCTTACCTACTGAACATAGCGGACACTCAAAGTCGTCGGGAAGTTCCTCGAAAGGCGTCCCTGGCTCAATTCCACCTTCTGGATAACCCTCTTCTGGATCATATTCCCAACCACATACGTCACATACGTACTTTTTCATTTTCGATTGTATTTTTTGTTAATAATACGACTGCATATTCTGCAACCTCAATCGCAAATATAGTTTTATTTTGTAAAAATATGAACAATTCTCGTTTAATTTTGTGAAAATTATTTGCTCAACGCATCTAGCAACAAATCCATTGCTTTTCCCGCATCTCCTGTTTGTCCGTACAGACTTACAAAACGGGAACCTATAATAGCACCGGAAGCGTTTCTCATGGCCGAATCCAACGTCTGCTTGTTACTAATACCGAAACCTATCAAGCGAGGGTTCTTTAGGTTCATTTTGTCAATGCGCTCGAAATATCTCTGTTTTGCATCGTCAAATGAACTTTGTGCTCCCGTTGTTGCTGCTGAACTTACCATATAGATAAATCCATCCGTGTGATCATCAATCAGATGGATTCGCTCTTCACTTGTCTCTGGCGTAATCAACATAATGACCTTCAAATCATATTTGTCTGCCACTGGTTTGAAACTCTTCAAATAGTCATCAAACGGAAGGTCTGGTATGATAACTCCGTCTATTCCCACTTCAACACAACGCTGACAGAAACGTTCGAATCCCATAACTAGAACAGGATTCAAATATCCCATCAAAATAAGTGGAATGTTAACATCCTTTCGGATATCCTTCAACTGATTAAAAAGAAGATTCAATGACATACCATTGCGTAATGCAGTGGTGGCTGCATCCTGAATAACCGGACCGTCTGCCATAGGGTCACTGAACGGAATACCGATCTCAATTAAATCAACACCTTTCTTCTCCAACGTACGAATAGTTGAAGCGGTAGCATCTAAAACGGGATGCCCCGCACAAAAATAGATGGATAATATATTTTTGCCCTTCGTGGCTAATAGATGATTTATTCTATTCATATTGCTTTAATTTTATTTATAAAGTTACTGATTGCTTTAATATCTTTAAGCGCTGGTGATATTTCAAAACATGAGTTGATGTCAATGCCAGCAAAAAGAGGATGCGAAAAAGATTGCACCTTTAATACGTCTGACGGGCCAATGCCTCCTGTGATAAGAAATGGCAGCTGACCGTTATAGTCCCGCAACAATGACCAATCAAATGATTCGCCACTTCCTCCATAGGATGCACATCGTGTCTCGAATAAAAAATAGTCTACCACATCTTCATATTCTTTACAATGGTCCAAATCATGTGCAGTTGAAATCGGAATCATCTTAATGATCTTGACTTGCGAACCCATCTTCACACGCAATTGTTTGCAATAATCGGGCGACTCATCTCCATGCAACTGAATCAAGTCCAATTGATACTTACTTTGTAGGTCTTTCACCTTCTGAATCTGTTCATTGACAAACACACCTACTCTCTGACTATGTTGGGGAAGTGACGAAGGTGAGAGTTCTCCCACATATCGTTTGGATGCAGGATAAAAGATAAAACCCATCCAATCAATCGTATTCAATTGATCTGCCATCCGAATGTTTTCGGCATCACGCATGCCACATACCTTGACTATCATCGTTGTATTATATCATGAATAAACTGACCTAATGTATCTCCTGGGGAACTCGTCTTCATAAACGTCTCACCAATCAGGAAGCCACGGAATCCCACCTCTCTCAACTCTCTCACAATCTGAGGATCACTGATACCACTTTCACTAACAAGCAACCTGTCAGATGGTAATGAAGCCGCTATCTGAAAAGAGGTCTTTACATCCGTTTGAAAAGTGGTGAGATTACGATTGTTAACTCCTACCATATCAATATGATCATTGATGTAGGATAGTTCATGTTCGTCGTGAACTTCCAACAACGTCTCCAACTTCAACTCATGTGCCTTTTTTGCCAGTGTAGCACACTGCTCTTTTGTCAGGTTGGCAGCAATCAACAGAACTGCATCTGCTCCCACCTCTCTCGCCTCAAAGAGCTGATACTCATCGATAATGAACTCTTTGCGAAGAATTGGACACTCCACAAGTGGACGAGCGATACGAATAAAATCAAGCTGTCCGCCGAAGTAACGTTCATTGGTAAGGATAGAGATAGCACTTGCTCCATTTTTGCTATATGAAGGAGGTATGATCTCTGGTTTGCCCTCCTCTTTAATCCATCCTTTAGAGGGACTTTTCCTTTTGAATTCGGCAATGATACCAGAGGCTGATTTTTGCAGACTATCCTTCATAGAACGAAGTTCCAATGGTCCATCCATCATCATCTCCACCCTACGGTAAAGATCTGTGGGAAGTACCCTCTTCTTCTGCTCCTCCACCTCTATTTTCTTATGAGCAACTATCTCTTCAAGAATATTCTTAGCCATTGATCTCTACAAATTTAGTGAATGATTTCAGTGCTTTACCACTTTCGAGCGACTCTTTAGCAATCGCCAAACAATCGATGAGGGATTTCTTTTCCATCACTGAAATGGCAGCTGCCGCATTGGCAATCACCACATTCTTTTGAGCCTCTGTGGATGTACCTTTCAGCACTGCATCAAAAATGTGAACTGCTTCCTCTGCAGTATCTCCACCCCTGATCTCCTCCTGTTTGAGTATAGGAAAACCTAAGTCTTGTGGAGAATAAACCATCTCCTCCTGACTAGTACATATTTTAAAATCACTTGTCAACGAGATCTCATCATAACCATCATAACTTGTCAATACACCATAATTATCACCAATCAAACGATGAACATCTGTATAAAGACGTAACTGTTGTGGATTGGCAGTACCATGAAGGGAATTCTTCGGATGAGACGGATTTACCAAAGGTCCCAATAGATTAAAGAAAGTAGGTACCGACAACGAACGGCGTACAGGTCCCACATTTTTCATTCCATATGCAAAAAGAGGGGCATGGAAATAGCAGATACCTGCTTCATCCAAACTGCGTTTCAACACTGAGATATCATCAGTGAATTTAACATTGTGTGCCAACAAAACGTTGCTCGCACCACTTACAGATGAACTTGCACCATTACCATGTTTCGTCACTTTATAGCCTGCGCCAGCTACCACAAACGAAGCACATGTGGAAATGTTGAAAGTATTTTTACCATCACCACCAGTTCCGACAATATCAATGGTATTATACTCAGAGAAATCCATATATTTACCAGTTTCCAACAATCCTTGACGGAAGCCCAACAACTCTTGCGGCATGATACCTCTCATCTGTATGGAGGTGAGTAAGGAGGCTACCTGAGCCTCTTCATACTTATTATCCACTATATTATGCATGATTTGACACGTCTCATCTTGTGTCAACGTATCATCATGTAACAATCTATTCAAATATTGTTTCATCGTATTCTATATTTAAAGATTTTTCAATAGAGATTATGAATTCATCCAGTTTTCAATAATTTGCTTACCTGCAGGGGTAAGGATACTCTCAGGATGGAATTGTATGCCTCTGATATCCATTTCACAATGGCGGAGAGACATGATGAGACCTTCATTTGATACGGCCGTTGTCTCCAAGCACTGAGGAAGGGTCTCCTTCTCCACTACCCACGAATGATAACGTCCCACTTCAATCTCTTCTGGCAAGCCTCTGTAAATCACGTCATCACCAAGGATATGACATGGAGTAGCCACCCCATGATATACCTCAGAGAGATTGACCAACTTAGCACCAAAAACCTCGCCTATGGCTTGATGACCAAGGCAGATACCCAAAATCGGCTTCTTGCCAGCATAGCGACGAATAACATCCAGCAGCAAACCTGCCTCGCTTGGGATGCCCGGACCTGGTGATAGAACGATTTTGTCAAAATCTTTCAAATCATCCAATTGGAATTGATCGTTGCGTACAACAGTAACCGTTGCACCTAATTCTTTTATTAAGTGACTCAAGTTGTATGTGAATGAGTCGTAATTGTCTATGATAACTATTTTCATCTTTTTCTCAATTTAAAAATCCTCAGCCATTTGGATTGCTTTCCGAAGAGCGCCCAATTTATTATTTACCTCTTGTAATTCATATTCGACATCACTTTTGGCAACGATACCGCCGCCTGCTTGGAACCACAATTCTCTGTTACGGCTAACGAATGTACGAATAGTGATGGCTTGGTTAACAGAACGGTCGAATCCGATGAATCCAATGCAACCACCGTATGCACCACGGTTGTGTGGCTCATATTCACTGATAAGTTGCATTGCTTTCACCTTAGGGGCACCACTAAGCGTACCAGCAGGGAAGGTGTCAATGAATGCTTTGATTGGATCAGCATCCTTATCAAGCTGACCACTAACACGACTCACCAAGTGAATAACATGACTATAGAATTGCATATCCTTGAAGAACTCCACATGAACGCCATGACAATTACGAGAAAGGTCGTTACGAGCCAAGTCAACGAGCATCACATGCTCTGCATTCTCCTTAGGATCGTTTCTCAAATAAGTAGCATTCTTACGGTCTTCCTCTACATTACCTGTTCTACGTGTAGTACCAGCGATTGGGTCTATATAAGCCTGATATCCGCTCTCCGTTTCCATAATTCGGCAATGAGTTTCAGGAGAAGATCCGAAGATACGGAATCCACCAAAATCAAAGTAAAACAAATAAGGAGAAGGATTGACTGTACGCAAAGCACGATAAAGATTGAAATCATCCCCTTCGTAATGTTGAACAAAACGACGAGAAAGAACGATTTGAAAGACATCACCTCGTTGGCAATGAGCGATACCACGACGGATGTTCTCACGATGCTCATCATCCGTAATGGTAGATCGACAATCATCCACAGTACGGAATTTACCTGGATGAATGGATGGTGCAGAAATTGTTTTAATTAATTGATCAAGGTTGTCTTGCTCTCCATCACGCACAAGTTCGATGACTGTCATCTCATTTCTGAAGTGATCGAATGCAATCACATTCTTGTATAAGATATAGAACATATCCGGTGCATCATGCTTTTCAGCTGTAGCATCTTTAATAGGAATATTCTCAAAATATCGGGTAGCGTTAAATGAAGTATAACCAAATAGTCCACAATAAGAAGCATTCTCACCCGTAACATGGAAAACAGAGAGTAGCGCATTAATTAAATGAGCGGTGTCATACTCCTTACCGATAGGATGTTTCTCTATGTTCCCATCTGGGTAACGAATAATACCCATCTGGTGTTCAATGGCAACACTAGCAATAGGATTGATGGCTATAAAACTTTTAGCATTTTCACCTCCATGATAATCAGAACACTCCATTAGGGCGCTTTTAGGATAGCTATCCCGTACTTTTAAATATGTAGTGATGGGAGTATGGATATCCCCATGCATCTTTTTACAAATGGTATGATATTCAAACATGGCATTAATTATTAATCGTTTAACATTTCTTGGTGGGACAAATAAGTATTGATATCCTTGTCGCCTCGACCACTAACGGTTAGTACCACAATGGAATCCTTCTTAAACAGATGTTTCACCTTAGGAAGGAGAGCAAGAGCGTGAGCACTTTCGAGAGCAGGGATGATACCTTCAAGGCGAGTCAGTTCATACGCAGCGCGAACCGCTTCATCATCATTAGCAGCGATAACCGTAGCTCTACCCTTGTCGTATAAGTTACAGTGAATAGGTCCCGTTCCTGGGTAATCCAATCCAGCGGAGATAGAGTAAGGTTCAACGATCTGACCATCCTCCGTTTGGATCAATTTAATCTTGCTACCATGAAGAATACCAACGGTACCCACTTGCATGGAAGCAGCCGTTTGACCCGTCTCGATACCCAATCCGCCTGCCTCACCGAGAATCAATTGCACATTAGGATTATCAAGGTAATGATAGATGGTACCAGCTGCATTGCTTCCACCACCCACACAAGCCATTAGGAAATCAGGATAATCACGGCCTATCTTTTCTTGTAACTGCCATTTTATCTCCTCCGAGATGACACTTTGCATTCTAGCTACCAAATCAGGATAAGGGTGAGGACCAACGGTCGAACCAATCACATAATAGGTGTCTGATGGATGACAACACCAATCACGAATAGCCTCATTGGTAGCATCTTTCAACGTCTTGTTACCAGAATTAACGGGAACTACGGTTGCACCAAGCATCTTCATTCGTTCAACATTGACATGCTGACGTTCTACATCCAACGCACCTTGGTAGACGGTACATGGCATATTCATCAAAGCACAAGCTGTAGCTGTAGCCACACCATGCTGTCCTGCACCCGTCTCAGCAATAATACGAGTCTTACCCATTTGCTTAGCCAAAAGGATCTGTCCGATGGCATTGTTAATCTTATGCGCACCCGTATGATTCAAATCTTCACGTTTCAGGTAGAGTTGACATCCATATTTTTCGCTCATTCTTTTAGCATAATATAATGGAGAAGGTCTACCCACGTAATCTTTCAATAATGAGTGGAATTCCTTTTTAAATTCATCACTCTCAATAATAGGAAGATACGCTTTCTTTAAATCTTCTACTGCTTTGTAAAGAATTTCGGGTATATATGCTCCCCCGTATTCGCCATAAAAACCCTTTTCGTTCACTTGATAACTTTCCATATTACTCTCGTTTTTTATTGTTACAAAAAAAGCCTGCCGTAAGTACTTACGACAGGCTCCATTGTTCTTTATCTATTTTTATTTAGACGTTCGCTTCAAGGAATACCCTATCTGACTTACGATTTTCGAATCTTAAGCCTTGCCAACGCCAATATTTAAAAAAATTCCTTTCCATATCGACTGCAAAGTTGCAACAAAAAATTTTACTTGCAAAAAAATCAACGATTATTTTTTCAATTTTTTTATAACATAATTATAACACACTGATATATAACACCGTAGAGACGCACGGCCGTGCGTCTCTACTTTACAAACAAAGAAATGTATTATATAATAAGATATGTCTCGTAAAATTTGACTGTTTAAAAGATAATCATTATATTTGTCAAATATCTATGCGAAAATTTTAGGGACACATTAGAAATGTAATAATTTTAGGATTAGTAATATGAGAAAAAGGGTGGCAAATAGATTATTATGGTTATTTTTCATTGTAGTGGGAGTTAGTGTACAAGCAAATGCACAAGGATTCTTTTCTAATGAAGATGTTGTTTCATTTTGTACTGATCAAAATGATCTTGGTATTAGTTATCCTGCCGGAACCTCCGATCAAGACGCCTTTTATTTCTATAGTGGATGTTTGATAAGCACGCCATCACCACAATGGTTTATCATGCAGATTGTAGATCCAGGATTACTAGGAATCTCAATTGAACACTCAGATGGATACGACATTGATTTTGCTTGTTACGGTCCATTTTCAGGTAAGACAAAACAAGAAGTAATAAACAAAATAAATAGAGATACATCCATATACGATGTCGAAGATAAATACAATTTTGAGGATGTGTATTCTGCAGAAGACTCCTGTTATCCTCAGAGTTACATAGATGAGGTGGATCGTGTATACAAAGCGATAGACAGCATAAAGATATATTGTAATAGTCTATTCTATCTTCTTGATTCTGATGATTTTGATTCTTATGAAGAATTCTTGGATTATTATTATGATGAATACGAAAATGAGCAAAATTGTATCGCAGATAAAATCGAAGAACACCATTTGATTAGTCCTCCAGATCCAGTCCAATTTGACATAAACAACCCATGTTTTAGGGGTTACAATGATAATTATCCTTTGGAAACCATCGTTGATTGTAGTTATAGCGCCAGCAGTAAGGAGTTTTGCTACATTCCAGATGCTAAGGAAGGAGAATGGTATCTGTTGTTAATTACCAACTATTCACAGAGACCTGGCACCATATCTTTCAACAAAACCGCTGGTAATGCCACAACTAACTGTAAGATTATTGTCGACGCCATGACCGTCGGTCCAGTATGCGAGGGAGAATCATTCGAATTGGATGTCAACAATGCGCCTGAAGATGCCACCTTCTCATGGAGAGGTCCAAATGGCTTTTCTTCCACAATAAAAAATCCAACCATCCACAATGCCACACAAGAAAATGCTGGTATATACACCGTTGTCATGGTTCATAACGGAGTAGCTTCCGAAGAGGTGGAAGTACCCGTCACCGTTCATAAGAGAGTAACTACATCTGTTACAAAAGTTATCAACGAAGGTGAGACTTACATGTTTGGTGATGATATTATAAGCGATGCCGGAGAATACCAAGGAACCTTTGCCAGCGAAATAACGGGTTGCGACAGCATCGTTAATCTTACTTTGATAGTGGCTCAATATGACGAAGTCATCGCCACCAACGATGGACCTATCTGCGAAGGTGATTATTTGAAACTTGATGCGTACAATGCACCAGAAAACGCATCCTTCCACTGGACAGGTCCGAATGGATTTTCCGCAACAGGCGAATCCATCATTTTAGAAAATACCCCACATGACTATGCTGGCACTTATACCGTTGTTGCCACTGTCAATGGCTACGATTTGCCTGCGGCTCAAACTGTAGTCACAATAAATAAAAAATCACATACGGTGATAGATACAACCATTTCTGAAGATGAGACATACCTATTCAATGGAAATCCTATTTCTTCTCCTGGTACTTACGAAGAAACATTTACCAATGCAGCTGGTTGTGATAGCGTCGTGACACTAGAATTAAAAGTGAAACCGACTGATCCTATCTCCATCACAAACAATGGTCCACTTTGCGAAGGAGAAACACTTTCATTACTTTCATTCTCTGTGATTGGTGCAGCAAATAACGCAGATTACTCATGGACGGGTCCAAACGGATTCTATTCAGACAAGGCGACTCCTACTATACCAAATGTGTCGGTCGAAAATAGCGGTACTTATTCGCTTTCCGTCTCCAAGAATGGTGTCTTGATAGCAACTGTTGAAACAGAGGTCGTGATAAACCCAACTAAGTTCACGGAGGGATATGGAACAATTATGCAAGGTGAAACATTCTTGTTCAACGGTCGTTCCCTCTCTGTGGCAGGCACTTATGTAGATACACTTAGCGCAACAACGGGTTGTGATAGCATCGTAACGTTAAACTTAACCATAAGTGAATATGATCCTATCCTCATCGCAAACAATGGTCCACTCTGCGAAGGGGAAACCCTTACATTCATGCACCAAATAATGCCTCCTTCTCATGGTCAGGTCCTAACGGTTTCTCTTCTACTGAGACGTATCCTACCCTTCCGAATGTAAGTAATGCTAATAGTGGCACTTACTCGCTGACCGTCTCTGTCAATGGCTACGATTTGCCAGTTGCTCAAACCAACGTTGTTGTTAATCCAATACAGTACACACAAATAGATACCGCGATTCTCAAAGGAGAGATATACCTATTCAACAATCAACAAATCTCCACTGCTGGCACCTATCAAGAGACTCTCGCTAGTTTAATAACAGGCTGTGATAGTATTGTAACTCTCAACTTATCAATTAGAGATTTTGACCCAATCATCATTACAAACAATGGTCCGCTTTGCGAAGGGGAAACCCTTACATTCAGTGTAACCAATGCACCAAATAATGCCTCCTTCTCATGGTCAGGTCCTAACGGTTTCTCTTCTACTGAGACGTAT
>CACZUS010000045.1 GCA_902784425.1 uncultured Bacteroidales bacterium | reverse complement strand
AAGCCCGCTATCGCCGATGGTACTGCACACCAGTGGGAGAGTAGGTAGCCGCCACTTTTTCGGGAGTTCGACAACTGCGTCGGACTCCCTTTTTTTATGACCATACGGTTGCCTATTTTTTACAAAATCCTTTTATCTTTGCATCATGGATAAACAAAAGGTCTTAGTGGGAATGAGCGGTGGCGTGGATAGCTCCGCTGTTTGCATGCTACTCATTGAACAAGGGTATGAAGTAGTGGGAGTTACTATGCGAATGCGGGACACTGAAAGATGTTTTGTGAAGTATTCGCAAGAAGATCCTGACTATATCATAGAAGCTAGAAAATTGGCTGAAAAATTGAAATTTCCTCATTACGTGTTAGACCTTCGTGATGAGTTCAAACAAGAGATTGTCGACTATTTCGCACACGAATATTTATCGGGACGTACACCTAACCCTTGCGTAAGATGTAACCAAATCTTTAAATGGCCTAAATTGATCCAATTGGCCGATGAGTTGGGATGCCAATTCGTCGCTACTGGTCATTATGCCAACATTGAAAAGAGAGAGAATGCTTGTTACATCCATAGAGGTAAAGATTCAATGAAAGATCAGTCTTATTTCTTATGGAACGTGGATCCAACCACTTGGCAACGTGCTATCTTCCCTTTGGGAACTAAGGAAAAAGAGGAGGTGAAATCTTATGCTGCCAACAAAGGTTTTGTGTCTATTTCCACTCAAAAAGAGAGTATGGAGATCTGTTTCGTTCAAGATGATTACCGTGATTTCCTTCGTAAATATTATCCTGCAGAGGTGGCTGCTATCGAACAGGGACATTTTGTGGATCCTGCCGGACTAAAATTGGGTTTACACGAAGGATACCCATTCTATACAATCGGACAGCGTAAAGGACTTCGAATTGCCTTAGGTGAACCTGCTTATGTGTTGAAAATCAATCCAGTAAAAAACACGGTTATGTTGGGAAACAGAGATCAATTACAGGCGACGGAAATGGTGGTGGAAAACTATCGTATCGTCTCTCCTGATGATTTTAAAAATCGTGTACAGACTCAGATTCGATATCGCTCGAAAGGCGTATTCTCTCAGGTGACTATCATCAATGAAGAGTTTCTTTATATCCAGTTTGACGAACCTGTCAGTGCTATCACACCGGGACAATCAGCTGTTTTTTATGAAGATGACAGACTATTGGGAGGAGGAATCATTGCGGGGGAAAAGGCCCTGAAAAAAGTGAAAAAATTACTCCGAAAAGAGATGTGAAAAATTACATCGCACGAAAAATATTGGCGGTCATAACAAAATAATTCACTAAAAAATTTTAAATTAGCGAATTGAATTGTAATAATTAGGATGGATTTAAAACAAGACCTCCCAGAACCATATAAAAATGAGATTTTGTAAAAGCATAATTTTTGTCGTAATATTGTTTTCTTCGTTTTTTGCAAATGCGAAGGAGACGTGCTATTTTTCTCACTACTCCAACTATGATGGTTTGTTGTCGAATCGTATTCTTTATATGTCAACAGACCAAAAGGGATATTTGTGGGTGGCAACAGATTTTGGTTTGTCTCGTTTTGATGGGAAAAGATTTAAGAACTATACAATGAAGGAATACCCGAACTTAATGCGAGATGATATCATGTCGGTTCAATGCTATGGGGATAACAAGGTCATGGTGGGAGGTCGAGATGGTATGTTATATGAGTATGACAAAGGAAAGGATGTCTTTGTAGATAAAATGCCGAGCTATTTTGAGAAGACATTTTACAGAACAATGACTAAATTTTACCAGTCGCCTAAGGGTCTCTATGCTATCAGTGATAATGGAGGAGCATTCCTCTATGATGATGAGCATGGAATATTCACAGAACATCACCCTTATTTTGAGAAGTCTCAATTTACTTTGATTAATTCATTGTTCCTCGATTCTTATGAACGTTTATGGTGTGGCTCGTTAGATTATTTTCAGGTGATAGACAAGACGGGTAAAGAGGTGTTTGTTTATCATCCTACGAATCAGCCGTGTGGAGTGGTCAGTTCCATTGTAGCGGTTGATGAGCATCATGTATTGATCTCTTTGACGTTGGGTGAATTGTGGATATTTGAATTGTCAGGAGATAAAATTATAGGTCCGAAAGTGGTGAAAGTACCATTTGCAAGTACGAGTAATGTTTTGAAGGATTCGAAGGGTTGTTTCTGGTTTACTACGGATGGATATGGATTATGGCGTTCGGAGACTCTTCAAGAGGGTGATTTCCAGGAGATTGTGCCTATCAATGCTTCTAAGATGGACATTAGTAAGATCTATGCCATACAGGAGGGGTGTGATGGAACAATATGGATTGGAACACAGAATAAAGGTATATGGGGAATCTCTCGCAAAGAGAATGTGCCATTGTATTTTTCCGGTGAAATTGGTTTCCCACTGGTTTTATGTTCTTGCTTTGAAAAAGACGAAGAAGGCAATTTATATGTAGGAACGGATGGAGCGGGACTATACAAGGTGGATGAGAAATTCAAACAAGTGCATCCGATAGAGCTTCCGAATAAGAACATTACGGGTATGTGTAAATTGCCGAATCATAGGCTTGCACTTTCCACATGGGGAAAGGGTGTGATCTATTATGATTATAAAGAAAATAAGCCATATATTGAAGATTTCAAGGGAATTGAAGATCCGTCGCACAATTTCTTTGGTGTCAATTACCAAGAGAACATTTTATACGCATGTAGTGCAGGGGATGGAATGTATGAAAATTCCACTTTATCAAAATGGCAACGATTGGATATGGAGGATAAGTCGAAGCAATGTGGTAACAAATGGGTTTACACCACCATATCGGGTGCCAATGGGCTACAATGGACTCTGACCTCTAATTCGTTGGTGTGTAAAAAGGATGGACGTTATGTTTCATTGTTTGGAAATCTGACGGAGCAAAAGGTTCATAATCAGTTGTCGATAACAGACGCTACGTGTCTCTCTACGGGAGAACTTGTCTTAGTGACCAATAAGGGAGTGTTGTTTATTCATTCAGATCTTACCATTGATACTTTGACCAAGGTGCCTCCGCATAAATACATGAGTGTGCAGGTGGATGACTATGGAAAGGTGTGGGCTTCATACATTGGTGGTGTGCTATACTTCAACCCATATACGCAGGAGTATTCAGAGATTTCGAAGGACTTTTCGGATATGTCTAAATACTTTTTTATGAATCGTTCTAAATTCAAAACGAAGGATGGCATCATCTTGTTTGGATCAAATGGAGGTTTTGTCTCTATCGACACGAAGCAGACATTTACCGAAGGAAATATAGATCATTTAGCCTTTTCTCAGTTATATCTTTCTCATGACAAAGTGATGCCATGTAGTGACATATTGCCTACAGGGAATTTGAATAGTGTGGGGAAATTGGTGTTGAAGCATGACCAAACGAATATTTCCATTGGCGTGGATTGTTTGGATTTTGACGAGATGATGCCAGTTTCTTTATTATATCGCTTATCAGGTTATTCAGATGAGTGGCAGAAGGTGGATGATAGTAGAATGATCTCTTTCAACCACATACCGGAAGGTAAATATGTGTTGGAGGTGATGGCATATCGAACCAATCCGAATCAGAAGCACAAAAGTATATCGTTGCCGATCATTGTACAGTCTCCATGGTGGAAGACAGGCTGGTTTTCATTGATAGTCTTTATGTTGTTGGTGGCTGCTGTTATGGCGTTGCTTCGTGTACGTACGAGACGATTGGAGCGTGCAAAAAGGAATTTGACGGAGATGGTCAATATTCAAACGAACGAGTTGCGTTGTTCGTTACAAGAAAAGAACAGAATATTATCTGTGATTGCTCATGATTTGAAAAATCCGATGTTTGCGATATCAAGTGCTTTGAAAAATTGGTCGGAGAAAGGAGTCCAGTCAGCCTCTAATGAGCAGGTAGAGTTGGTATACGACACCTCTGTTCGATTGCAGGATGAGATGCAGAAACTGTTGGATTGGGCTAAGTCGGGACAAGATAACATAGCATGGAATCCACAGAATTGCAATATGGCAGAAATTGTAGAAAATGTATTGTCATTGCAAAAGAAACAGTTAGAGGATAAAAACCTACAAGTGGAGGTGACGATGGATGAGGTTTCGCATTATGCCTATGCTGATGTTCGTTCGTTAGAGATTATCATGCGAAACTTAATCAGTAATGCGATTAAGTTCACGCCTGAAGGAGGATCTATTTTAATTTCGGCGAAGGAAAATAAGGATAGTCTGATTGTAAAGGTGGCAGATTCGGGTGTGGGAATGACAACCGAACAGGTACAAAACCTTATGGAGAAAGGACTTCACAACTCTACGGAAGGAACAAGGGGAGAGAAAGGAACAGGTTTGGGTATCAGTTTGTGCGACAACTATATCAGGCGAAATTTTGGGCATATGGATATTGAGAGTAAAGAGGGCAACGGAACTACTATTACAGTGACGCTTCCGATGTCGAATGATGAGGTAATATCTGTTGATTCCAATAAGCAATTAAATGGAAGTGAGATAAAAGAGTGTGATATATTGGAGGGTAACACCATCTTATGGATTGACGATGAGCCACTTATTTGTCAGTCGATGCAAGAGAATCTCTCTCGATATGCAACGATAGTGACGGCGCGTAATGGAGTGGAAGCATTGCAAGTGTTAAAGTCCACCAGAGTAGATCTGATCGTCAGTGATGTATCGATGCCTGAAATGGATGGAATAGAGTTTGCCAAGACGGTGAAGAAGAATAAAGAGTATAGTCATTTGCCGATTTTATTTGTTTCTGCTAATAGTGATGAGCAAGATCGGTTGTTGGGATTGATGTCGGGAGCTGTTGACTATATCAACAAGCCGTTTGTTGTAGAGGAGGTATTGTTGAAACTCACGAATATATTGGTGATGCGACAGAAGATACAGCAGCATCTGTTGCAAGTGATGATGATAAATGGAGAGGGAACAGTGAAGACGGAAGAGAAAGAGAACAAGGGAGAAACGCAAGGAGGAGAAGAGATGTTGAATCCGGATTTGCGCAGATTCATGAAAATATTGGAGTCTAAATATTCAGATACAACTCTTCAAACAGAGGGGTTGGCTAGTGATATGATGATGAGTCTCTCCACTTTGTTTAGAAAGATTAAGTCATTGACAGGAAAAACGCCAGTTGACTTGTTGAATGAATATCGATTGAATAAAGCTATGCAGATGTTGTCTAATCCGCAAGATGACACACCTATTGCTGAGATAGCATTCAAATGTGGATTTTCGGATGCATCCTATTTTTCGAAGAAATTTAAGGATCAATATAATTTGTCACCATCGCAATATAGACAAAAGATGTAGAATGGGATGACATAATTTTACTATTCGTAGGATGTCAGATAAAGGCAGTGAGAGAATCGTTGTCATAATGTTTGTAGATAGAGAAATGGGTGAAATAAAGGGATTTCATGGCAAGGATGATAGACAAATGAATCTTTAGGGAGGTATGAAATTCATGTCAAAACGAGTTGGAGGATAGGATAGGGTTCTATGAAAAATCAATCAAAAAGCAGTTGATTTCAGGGGAATTTAATTGAGTGGAAATTTATACACGATGAAAGGATTTTACTCACAGGCATATGCTTGAGAGTATATCTTTGTCATGTTTTTACATTGGTACTATAAATTTCAGTTAGTAAGCAGTATGACTGCCTTTCGATGTCGGAACCTGGGACAGGTTGAGAGACAAAGAGAGTAATTGTAATAGTAGAGTAAAAGTAATAGTGGTTCTAAAAAATTACACGTTGCGGAGTAATATCCGCAGCGTGTTAATTTGAAAAAGGGGGAAAAGAGGGAGATGAAGCGATCACAGAAACATATTTATTATAAAGAAATAAAGATGGAAATCGTAAAACATATAATTTGTGTTATGTAAAGTTAAGTTGTGTAATATTAAAGAGAGAATTATCATGAAACACGGAATCTTAATAGTGTCATTACTGGCATGTTGTTTATCGACAAATGCTCAGTTTTCTTTGTATAAGGATGGAAAGACTGTCTTTGTATACGAAGGAATGTTGGATAGTATAGTTTTTGGGCTTCCACAAACGCAGGAGGAGGAGAAGGTCCCATACTCATATATTGCAAATCCGCAAGCACACGATGCACCGAATGGATATACAGATGCATGTTGGGGTGCACAAGGTAAGGTTGTGACGGAGTATTATTCAGGAATCAATGGTAATAACTCATTACAGGTATATTTGCCATATGGGTATGATGAAAATAAGCAGTACAATATTTTTTATTTGATGCATGGTGGGAATGAGGATCAAACCAAAATTTTCGGTAACGAAGTAAACCTTCAGAACATGTTGGATCACATGATTAAGAATGGCGATATAGAGCCGATGATTGTTGTGGCTCCAACGTTTAACAAATGTGAGGCGGGAACATTCTATAACGAGCTTCGCAAGAGTGTGATCCCATTTGTAGAGGGTAAATATTCTACGTATGCGAAAAGTACTTCAGATGAAGATATCAAGGCATCAAGAAGACACAGAGCATACGGAGGATTCTCAATGGGTGCTGTTTCCACATGGGCTGTTATGCAAAACTGTTTGGACATTGTAGCCTATTATATGCCATTGAGTGGAGATCACTGGCAAGGTAATAGTGGTGATGACAAGGCAAGAAACTTGTCAAATGCGGTTAAGCAATCGGGTTTGTCAACACATGATTATTTTATCTTCTGTGCAACAGGTTCAACAGACATAGCATATCCGAATGTGAGTCCACAGATAGAGGCGATGAAAAATTATCCTGAGTTCATATACACTGCAGACTTTTCAAAAGGTAACTTATACTTCATGGTAGCACAAGGGAAAGACCATTGGTGGGGATATGTAAGACATTATGTTTGCCAGGCTTTACCATATTTCTTCCACGAATAAGAAAGGGGTTTTTATTTAAATGAGAAAAGCGCCCGTCAAGTTAGTTGACGGGCGCTTTTGGTATGAATGAGGGGGGATGAAATTACCGATTATAAATAATATATCATGGGTTATTCATAGCGGTAATGTTTCATATAAACCTCATCATTATTTGCTTCATTGTCAAGCATTAATGCGTGAAATACGGTGTTTCTGATCTTTTCAGGAATATTTGTCATGCCTCTCAAATCCCAAAATGTGATACCTTCTGGTTCTTCGTATTTTGGAGAGTTAGGATGGAATTCATATCGAAATCTATTATTTTTATTATCATCCATACAAGAACGAGCAACTTCAGTTGCCAATGTAGTAGAATGGCTCAATAATTGTTCATAAGGTATATTGTCTCCGTATTTTCTTTTAAGGATTGTAATAGCAAATATGGATACGTATCGGCTTAAGCTAAACACTTGAATGCCATCGTTTGTATTACTAAAATCTTTTATAAGAAAAGCAGATGAGAAACCTTCTGAAGTATTGGAGGGACACATTCCACTGTTTACATGTAACCGACCGCTATCGTCAAAACATCCTCCTTGCATAAAACTTTTTTGGGATTTGGGATTGTTCCAAAGCGGAAATGATGAATCGTATTTTAAGAATTTATTTTTCTTCTCTTTGATGGCATTAAAATCAATATTATAAACCTCAATAGGTGAACTGTCCTCTTCTTCATTTAATCCACAATGTCTATCAGATGTATATAATTTTCCATTATGTACGGCACACCAAGGTAAGCTTTTATAATATTGTTTACCGTCATTCCTTTTTATGACCTGTCTACATACATATGTCAGTGTATTTGCATTAAACACAGCAATGGCTGGTTTAACGTCATTATCCGAACTTGTAATAGGTATAAAAAGATAACCATTGCTATAGTCGATGTCTCCATAATGATCGTATAGGGTCTTTTTCAGACCTGTTTCGCTATTGTTTTTGTGTAAATATCCTAAAGGAGGGTTTTTGTCAATTTTTTTCTCCAAATCATGAGAGACAGGAATTTTCCATAATTCTCCTGATTGACTTATGTACCAATTTTTTTCATCATGACAAAGACCTTGTACATTTCCTGCCCATCCAGTTTTTTTTTCATCGGGATAATTTCCCACGTAATCGTAAAGTGCCATATATAATTTTTTTAAGTAAGTAAAAAGTATTTATTTATTCAAAGTAATGCATGATAAAATCATTACGGTTGCTTCTTTTGTTATCCCTACCAATATAACATGATTTTGTATGTTTTTCCACTACAGCTAACATTGCTAATGCATCTGCCATATTATCTGCAACAAACAAGGTTTGTTTTATTGTTTCTTTACTAAACATTATACTAGAATGATTTTTTTCTTTTTCAATTACTTCCCAATAGCCTTTTTCTGCACTATACTGGACAGATACATTTTTAGGATTATATGTATTAATATCAGTTTTTGTTAAAGATTCTGATGGTAGGCCGCTATTACCATCCCAATAACTAAGTATGAATTTTTCTCGATTTTTTCTTTTATTGCCTCGACCTACGAAACAATGTCTAGTGTGTCTTTTGGCAACTCTCAATCCGTTCAATGCGTCTTCCACAGTATCAAACATTTCCATTCTTGACCGTCCATCTGTTAATATCCAATAGTCTGTCTCTTTTTTGACTCTCAAATCAGCTGGATTATAAGATATTACGTCACAAGTGATTTTGTCATAAACATTAACAGGAAGCAACATGAAATCGTTTATATTACATTCATTATATCCCATGTAAAAATAGCCACTTGGATGTGCTGTATTAGTTCCCCAACTGTTTTTGCAAATCCAAGCTTTTTTGCTGTCGTCATATCCCACAACACAAACTGCGTGACCATCTATCTTTTCTCCAAGAATTGTGTGTGTATAAACATCCGTTTCATATGAACAACTCCAAAAAAGTTCGAAGTCCGAATAACGATCAAATCCTGCAACGATTGGACCATTTTCGATAATCCATCTTTTCATTAATCTGACATCACGTGTTAACCAATAATTTTCTATTTTTACAATTCTGTTACTTCCCTCAGACATATGGGCAACTTGATCTATCGGTTGATACGGGTAATTATATTCCAAACAAATGCCCTCTTTTTTAGCACCTTCCATACATCCAGTGAGAGAATAACCTATATTACATTTGCATCCTGCAGTAAAAAACAAACTAGCTTCTGACAAATCAATAACATTTTGACTATTATTATAATTTTGAATTCTATATTGTGCTTCAATAGCCGCTGTGGTTGCAAAGGCCGTACAAGCTCCACACGTTCCCTGATTTTTAACACTAGTCAAAACATTTCCCATATCTCTCCAATCAAATCGTGTAGGCATACTAGTAGATTCTTTTTTTGCTAGTTTGCCATTTTTATCAATATAATAATAATTGTATTTTGTTCTCCTAAAGGCCCACGATGGTAAGCTGCTTAACTTCGTCTCTTGTTGCATTTTAGTTTGCCGATGCACGTTTATCAGTTTGGGATCATATTTCTTTACATCTATGCGCCATTTAATTTTTTCTTTTTGAAGGACAAGGTTAAGATCTTCTGGATTAACCTCCAGAAGTTTTTCTATTGATAATCCTTTAAGATTATCAAGGTTCTTCGATTTAATAGAGGACTTTTTTAAAAACATTTTTTGTGCCATGGTAATAAAGTTATTTTAATTCGATAATTATTTAATGTCTCAAAAGTAACATTACCTGTTCTGGTATTATATATTCCTCAAATTCTCTGTGAATGGCATTGACAAGAGAAGTACATAATTGGTTATGAAACGTATTGTCTGATCGTGCTATGCTTTTAGCACCCCACAAATGGGTAAAGTCATCACATTCACCATTATATTCATATGGAAGGAATGTGTTTATTTCAATTCCCAGTTTTTTTGCACACATGGAAAATAATCGTTGTTCTGCAAAGACCATTTGTGAGACCATTTCCATAGGTTTTTCTTTATTGTCTGTCATAAAGTCAATAGCAGCTTCTGTATATATTTTTTTAAAGTAGTCATCATTAAAGTAGGTTAACGCTGTGTTGCACGGCATAACAGACCAATCAAATTGGGAATCAATCTGATAATCTTTTCTTTTTTTTAAGCACTCGTAAGGGATATAGCAATCTATATCTAATGATTCACGATGAAATGCAACAAGTTTATTTCTTTTTAGTTCATCTAATGTTTTCCAGACAAGCAAATCTGTATCCATCATCACAACTGGGCCATTTTCATTTTTTATAGCAAAGATTTTTGCGGCAGCCCAAAAAATTTCGGGATCAATGGAGGTGGGAATTGAATCTAACGTATTAATGTCTATATCATCCCATATGTTCAACAAACCCATTTTATCATAAAATTCATATCCTACACTATCTGTATAGAGTTTTATAGATCCATTGTATCGTTTCCATAGTAGGGAGGAAAGAATTGTGGTTAGTAATTCAAAATCGTCGACAGAATAATCTGAATTACAATTACGAACACGAAAGGGTTTCGTCCAATTAATATGTAAAGCTAGAACTCGAGAATTTGTTGCATTCATAATCATCATTTTTTCCTTCCTTTTTTCCCTTTCCCTTTTTTCTTTAAAGCATTTGAAACGTCTCCTAAGCGATATTTTCCGTATTTTTCTAGAGGTCTTCTTCTCCTATTGATAGAGCGTAAGATACCATGAAAATAAGATAATGATCTTGAAGAACTTATTTGTTTGGATTGTGAACCAACGTATCGTTGGGTATTGATAGAGTGAAGGATTCCAGAAGTGGATATTACACCCCCTGAAGAGCCTACTCGTTTGGATGATGAGCCAAAATATCGTGAGGTATTAATAGAATGTAAGATTCCTAAAGTAGAAATTGCACCCCCTGAAGAACTTGTATACGTACGTCTAGACGATGAACGTGTACCAGTGTATCGTGGTTTGTCGATAGAGCGCAGAATTCCTGAAATAGACAGATTACCTCCTGATTGACTTGTTTGTCTTAAACTGCTTGAAGATAAGTCGCTTTCTATTGTTCCCTTATTGGAAGAATCATTATTACCTGCAGAATTTGTATTATCTTTAGGATTAACCACCACATTTTCCTGACATAACTGAAAAATGGATGCTAATCCTGCAGTCATATCACAAATCCCCATATTGATTTTATAATCAATAGTGCATTGTCCATTAAAGGATCTGTTTAATGATTCATTCTTTTGTTTTTGACTGAAGACTCCCTTTATACCATCTTTTGAGTTTACAGAGATATCAGCAACAAAAGAAAGGTCGACTTGCTGAATCTCTAAATAAGAGATGGGAACTAGTGTAAATAAAGGTACTTTAAGACGATATATTCTGCCTTTATGAGTATAAGAAAACGAAATGAAAATAGGTTCAACAACTTCATTTCCTTTCTTTTGTTCATCTTGGGATTTGATAAAGGATTGACTTAATATGGCATCGTATGTAGCTTCTATGGATTTATATTGTGCTTTTACACAAGATACAAGAGGATTGGAAACCAATTTGCCTAGTGACAATGGTCGTAACCCATCTAACAGATGTTTTGAGAAATCTTTTTGTGAGTCTGATTGTATAGAAGCCATTAATTTTGAATTAATTATCTGTGTTAACTAGCCCTATTTCCACTTTTCCTCCTGCCTCTTCTATGACACTTCTCAAAGAGTCTGCCTCATCGAATGGTACATATTTACACAGAACGCCTTTAGATCGAATGATTCCAAGGATATCTTCTTCTTTCATTTCCGATCTTTCTTCCTTTATGACAGAGACTAATTTACTTATGGTTTCATTCGTAACATCTCCTGAATATTGCACATAATAGGCTGCGGACATTTCTCCAATCTGCACATTCACGCTTTCGTTTTCGAGCATATCATTTAACTCTTCTGCTTCTTTCAGAGTTAAGTTAGTACACAGAACACTCTTGTTTTCAAATGCCTTGCGAATATCGTCATCTGTTAAATTAGTTCTTTTTTTCCTAATCTTTTTTACGAGATTATTTAATTTGCTCTTTGTGATGGAGTATCTTATTATTTTAAGATAATAGTAATTTTCAATGGGGTTTTCTTCAATTTCAAAACAATAATCTTGGAAGACCTGAAGAATTTTTGCTAATCCAGATGGCATACTACTACCTGTTGCGCGGATGTTTAAATCAATTAATCCTTTGTAATCTAAAGAATTATTGCTTTGCGCTTCTCCTTCATATCGTTGGTTGCTGATACGTGCATTAAACGTATCTTTTGAATTTGCAGCGACTTCGGCCGTAAATTTGATATCTACCGTATCTATCTGTAGATAGGGCACAGGGACAATACTAAGTAAGGGTAACTTCATTTTTTTTGTTTTCCCCGCTTGAATAAATTCAAAACTTACCATTATCACAGACAAATCGTCTGAATCACTGTTTTTATCAAATCCTAATTCTTGAATATATTCCAAGGTTGCTTCGGCTGCCTGCTTTTGCGCATTTACACATGCGCAAAGAGGGGCTCCGATTAGATTCTCGAATGGAATCGAATCGAACGCTGTGTTGGCTGTTTTTATATCTTCTGTTGTTATCATAATTATCTTCCGAATTTAGTTGCTGACTCCAACCTGTCTGACGCATTTTGTACTTTTTGCAAAATAGCCATTGCTTTTTGGGATTCATTTCGATTAATTGTTAATCTCAATCTGCAATGTGGACATGTTAATCCTGTTGAGGTAAGTAGCTCTGCAATTGTTGTTGGAATAAAATTACCACACTGTGGACAATTCATTCCAGGTGTTTTTCCGTTGTTTGTTACCATGATATTAAATATTATTCTTCTCTTTTTACTTCTATACAGTTTGTTACTGTCTGAATTAAATTGCTCAAACCAGCCGGCATATCCGATTGCTCCATCTTAATTGTTGCTTTAATCTTCATGTTTTGATTCTGGCTTTTTGTGGCTGATTTATCACCTGATGCGTTTGTTGAAATATCAGCTCTATTAGCCTCAACAACATTTGATGATTTAACCGCACTTGCTCTTAATCGGAGAGGACTTCTTTGTGCATTTAATAGTTTACGTTTTGTGCCTGTTTTTATCGACTTGTCGTTTATTATTCTCTGCCTTATGGCTGTTGACGACAAATTTTTTAATGATTGGACATCTTTATCCGACAAATCTAATTCTACCTTTACTTCATTTATATAAGCATTTTTCTCTTCATTGTTTTCATTGATTTCCCATTCTCCTTCGATATCAAAGGTTGCTTCTTTTACATGTAAGAGTGGCATAGGCATAAGAATCAATTTTGGTATTTTCAAAACATATTCTTTGTCGTCTTTGCCTTTTACGACACACTCTACAGTTTCTAACGAACTTCCGTCTTCGGAAATTCCGATCTCCTCTAATTTCTGAAATAATTCTTCGGTTGCGCGGTTGTTTGCTTCTACCGTTGAGAACATTGCTTCCGAAAGAATATCTATAAGCGAATTGTTTTCTTCCATTTTACGTCTTACATTTTTAATTAATTCAATCAAGGAGGAAGACTCTTTTAGAAGTCTTCCTCCTGATTGTCACACTATGATTCTGTAGTAGTACTAACAGCCGAATTGACCTGAACTAACTGACATTTCTTTCCTGCGCTGATCTTATAAACACCTGGGTCGGCGAATACGATTTGCAGGCTATCGGAACTTGCTGCTTTTTGACCTTTCTCTTTATTCTCCATATCTGTACATTTAATGGCGGAAGTATCATAATTACCATTGCCATCTTTGTATATGACAGATAAAATTGCATAACCGTCCGAAAGAGTCAAGTTATCCGATGATAATGTTAATTCTCCATTTGGATCGTATATCTCAGTTGAATCATTCAAGACCTCCAGCATTTTAGATACACCAGCAGGAAGATCGTCCTTACTCACCTTCAATTTTACATCCATTGTGGTTTCAACACTATACTTGGAAATTTGTGTAGCAGTTGAATCCTTTTTTGATGAATAGTTAGCGGTAAAAGTAAAGGATTTATTTGTCGCATCTTTTACTTTGGAAGCTTCTGCCGCTGTAGTCTGCGCTTTCGACTTCTCTTGCTTTTCCTTCCCGTCGTCCTTACTTTTCGTAGAATTGTTTGACGAATTACTACCTACAGTTTGTTGTCCTGGAGTATCAGTGACTTTGAAATCGTTGGAGATTGTATTTGTGTTTTTCATTGTAACATCAGACGAAGATGAGATTGTCATCTTAAAGTCGTACGTCACTTCTGTAATACACAAAGCAGGGATAGGAACAAGCGTCATTAGAGGAATCTGCAATTTAGCAATTTTCCCATTTTTGAAGAAATTAAACGAGACTACGGTTAACGTTTCTGATCCGTTATCGCTGTCACTCGTAACGCCTACATTACGGATAAACTCTAAGGTTGATTTGGCGGCATCTCCTTGGGCCTTGATTGCGGCCTTTAGAGGTTCCCCGATTAGCTTATCGAAGGATACCTTTTCCCAAGCGGAAACAGCTTCGTTTACAAAGGCAGTATCGGCTGTCACTTTTTCAAGTGTCACCGTTGCTTTCGTTTTATTATAAGTTTCGGCTGCTTTCGCTGTAATGTCAATGATATCATTGGCAGTATCCTTAATAGAGTTTCCTCCAGATTGCGCTTCTGTACCTTTGCCAGATTCTCCTCCTGTAGCTTTGCCAGATTCTCCTCCAGATTGTCCTCCTGTAGCATTACCAGATTCTCCTCCAGATTGTCCTCCTGTAGCATTACCAGATTCTCCTCCAGATTGTCCTCCTGTAGCATTACCAGATTGTCCTCCGGATTGTCCTTCAGTGGCATTGCCAGCGTTCCCTCCGGATTGTCCTTCAGTAGCATTGCCAGCGTCTCCTCCAGATTGTCCTTCTGTAGCGTTGCCAGAGTTTACATCTGTTGTTCCGTTGCCCGCATTGCCTCCTGCCTCAGCCGCATCTGCTCCGCTGTTTGCTGGGGCTTGAGGCTCCTCGGCCGGTGTTGAATTTTTTTCATTATTCTTTGGCATACTAATAAATGTTAAGTTATTCGGTAACGGTGACTAATACAGAATTCTCTCCAGCTTTTATCTCGTAGTCTCCTTCCTCAGAAATAAGCCATACAGCGCCGGTCTTATCAAGAACCAATTTACAATTCTCATTTTCCGTAATTGGAGTCTCTTCCCCGCTCTTATAAATTTTTATCTCAGATGGTTTATAATAACCCTCTGTATCTTTATAAGTAACGTAGATACCGCCGTCTGTTTTTGAGATTTTATTTGAAGAGACAGTTAATTCGCCTGTCGCAACAATTGTATCGATAGATTCATTTAACATCTCCAATACTTTAGACATTCCTGCTGGCATGTCATCTTGACCTGCCTTAACAGCCACATCCATTGTATATTCGACGCTATATTTTGAATCTCTTGTTGCCGATGAGTCCTTCTTGCTAGATACGCTGGCGCTCATTTCCATACTTCCTTTGAAGAGCCCCACGTTAAAGCCCGCTTTCGCCTTCATTGAGGCACCCACTTCCAAACTGCTACTTTCTGTTGTAGAAAGAGAAGATGCAGCGGAAATGCTTGCCTTAAACGCAATGTCAATATTCTTTATCGCAAAATATGGAATCGGAACAATTGTCAGCAAAGGAACGCTGAGAACCACACTATGTCCATTTTTACGGTATTCGAAACTGACATAGACTGCTTTGGAGTTTCCATCCTCATCTGTTACCAGACCTACTTCCTTGATATAATCCAAGGTCGTTTTTGCCGCTTTCGTTTGTGCTTCTATACAAGCAGACATAGGTCCGCCTATAATAGAACCAAACGGAATTGCTTGTAATGCGTTGGTTGCAACAGTGGATGCAGTCGTATCTATACCTTTTGCCATAGATTATTTTGTTAATTATGCGGCTTTTGGCTCAACTTTAACTTCAACCTCTTTCTCCACCTTAGTTTCCTCATCCATGGCTTTGAATTTTAACGTATCTGTCGTGCTTGCATCTGCTGGTATCTCATAGTAAACGCTCACACCATCTGCTGTTATCTTTCCGAAACCTGCATTGCCGTTTAGTTTAATAGCTTCTGGATGATATATGCCATCAGATCCCTTGTAGGTGATAGTTATAGTTTCAGTTTGACGAGCTGTAGTAGCACTTACTGTTAATTCTCCCTCTGGATTGCACATATCGATTGCGCTACCCAACATCTCAAGGATTTTAGCCATACCTGCTGGCATGGAATCCTGCGAAGCGTGAACAGCTACATCTACAGTGGCTTCAATGCTATAAGAGGAATCTTGTGTGGATTTTGAATCTCTCTTGGTAGAGATAGTTGAGGTCATGGATGATTTCTTGCGGTTTAAGATAAGTCCATAACGTCCATTTGATTTGCTTGTTTTTGTATATGAAGCATCTGTTGATATAGAATCAGAGGTTGCTTCAGATCCTGTGATAGATGCTTTGAAACTGATGTCAATTGTGTTGATTGCAATGTATGGGATTGGTACAATTGTCAATAAAGGAACACTGATGTTCACTTTCCTTCCGTTCTGTACAAATGTGAAATGAACGTAGATGGCTTCTGTACGACCTGTTTCTGAATCTGTCGTCAATCCAACACTGTTGATAAAATCAATTGTGGTTAATGCAGCTTCTTTTTGAGCTAACACACACGCATTAAGAGGACCACCGATAATGTTCTCGAAAGGTAGTCCGTTCAAAGCAGATACAGTACTGCTTGTTACTCCTGAACCTATTGCCATAAGAATAGTAATTAAAAGTTAATAAAATAAATATAAATTAATGCTATATTAAATTTGTCTTATAGTAGTCAATTGTCTAATATATCATTTAGAAAATCATTATTGCGTTATTTTGTTTAATGGTATTATTTAAGAAATAAATGTTCTTTCAGTCGACAAATTTATATAATATAATAAAAAGAACAAATATTATTATAAAAAAATATCAGATTTTTTCAATTAAATTATAGATATATTAAGTATATCTGTATTTCCATCCATTTTATCCACAAAACAAACCCATAATAAATTATTACAATGATTATCATAAAAAGATATTATATTTTTGAGAATTTCTGTAATATATATTCTGATTAATTGTATTTTTTTACTATTTGTTTAATGGTTTGTATATAATGAATTTGTTTTTATTGTGTGATTCGTTATCTTTTGATTTATAGTGATTTATTACACTGACTTATATTTAAATAGTAAATTTATAGATGTTTCTTTTTGCGCGTATGAATGTGTGTATATCAGCATGACGCATGTAGTCAAAAAAGAGTTGTGAAATTTGTTCGTTTCATCTTGCTGTCATAATTTTGCAAACGTTGATATAAATCATAAGGTGGATTCTATGATTCGTTTCATGGTTGGGAATTCATTTTATATTAGTTTTTTAACGATGAGTTTAAGTGCTCACCATAAATTAAATCGCAAATAAAATATGTTATTTTCATCGCTAACGTTTCTTTTCGTATTCCTCCCTATTGTCCTGTTTCTATATTGGATAGTTCGGCCTCAATTGAGAAACGTGGTATTGCTGTTGGCAAGCCTCTTCTTTTATGCATGGGGTGAACCGAAATACGTCTTGGTCATGTTGGCAACCATACTCATTAACTATGTGGGGGCGTTGGCTGTTGACAGGTTCGAAAAGAAAAAGATAGTTGCCGTTTCCATCACGATAGTTTGCAACTTGCTGTTCCTGTTCTACTTTAAATATTTTGACTTTTTCATCACAAATATAAACAAGGCTTTTCATAGCGACTTCGGATTAATCAATATCCTGATGCCGATAGGTATATCCTTCTATACCTTCCAATCTATATCTTATGTGGTGGACGTTTATAGGGGCGACGTACCCGTTCAGAAGAGTCTGTTCAAATTGGCCTTGTATATTAGTTTGTTCCCTCAGTTGGTGGCTGGACCAATCGTGAAATATCATGACGTGGCAGAGCAGATTGATAACAGACAGATGGTCTATTCCGAGATTATATTGGGTATCAAACGATTCATCATTGGTCTCTCTAAAAAGGTGCTGATAGCGAATACCATGGGTGCAATCGCTGATAGCGTTTTCAGTGAGTCGGTGGATGGAATTAGCACCGCTGTCTCATGGTTAGGCGCCATAGCCTACTCCTTGCAGATATTCTTCGATTTTAGCGGATATTCAGACATGGCCATCGGATTGGGTTTGATGTTTGGCTTTAAATTCAAAGAGAATTTCAACTACCCGTATATGTCTAAGTCCATCACGGAGTTTTGGCGTCGATGGCATATCTCCCTTTCTACATGGTTTAAAGAGTATGTCTACATTCCATTGGGTGGAAACCGTATCTCATCCAAAAGAACTATCATCAACATAGCCATTGTCTTCCTACTGACAGGTTTTTGGCATGGCGCAGAATGGACTTTTATCGTATGGGGTATCTGGCATGGATTGTTCAATATCATCGAAAAGGTTACGGGTCTGGCCAAGGATAGTGGCGTGAAGTGGAAAGAGGCACTGAAACATGTATACGCATTGTTGATCGTCTTGTTCGGTTGGGTTTTGTTCCGCGCAGATAGTATATCGTATGCATCAGCATATATTCGTAATATGTTGGGTCTCTACAACTCTGTTCCTTGTATGGAGTTCAGCGCATATTTTAGCATCTTTGATGGATTTATTCTGATATTGGCACTCCTGTTCTCAACACCGATTGCCTCTCAGTTTGTCTATACACCATCAGAAAAATTCTGGAAAAATAAGTTGCTAAACTTGTCCTTGATCGTATTGCTCGTCGTGAGTGTCTCATTCTTGGTGGCATCGACATATAATCCGTTTATTTATTTCAGATTCTAATTCAAAACAATGATGAATAAATCGAACATAATTAGGATATTATCAGTTATCATACTTTCTTCCTTGGTGACCTATTTCTTATGTCATCTCCCGTTTCTTAGGACTTCTGATGAACCTATAGTGGTCTCCTTTACTGCTAGTGGAAACTATGATTCTCCTTTCGTTTTATACTATACAGAAAACGATGCGGAGAGTTTTTCCGAAGAAAGGAAGGCTTTCTCTGAAAACAACTTGAAGCCGGAAAGTACAAAATTTGACATCTCGATTCCATGTGATCATATAACCAGAGTCAGAGTGGATTTTTTTGAGAGACCTGGCGAGGTTATTATTTCCAATATTCGTATCAAAGGAGACAAGAATATCCTATTTACTTATAATGATGTGAAAATAACCAATGATTTGACGTTCGAACAGATTCCTGATGGCATCAAAATCATATCTGATAAAATTGACCCGTATATTGTTATTTCAGAATTGGATCTGAATCGACCTGTTCCAATAGGTTTGATGGCTGTTATTATCTGGATTTTGACATTTGTTTTATTCTGGATTCTCTTGAAACGTATGTCTCGTGAGATGGATTCTGAGAATGCCTTTTTCGTACTGTGTTTTGTCCTCATCCTCTTTACACCACGCTTTTTTGTTAGTAAAGAGACCGTTTCTCTTGAGGAAAAAAGAGCTTTGACGGAGAAGCCTGTCATCAACACGAAGGAAGACATAAAGGGATATGGGAAAAAATATGAAGAGTGGTTTAATGATCATTTCTTCCAACGGAAAGATTTCCAAAATCTTCATGATGGAATTTTGGAGGTGTTCAGAGGCAAACAAGGTCGATTATACAATGATGCGATTGTGGGAGAAGAGCAGTGGATGTTCCTCCGCAAAGATGATGGTTTTGTGAATTATGCGAACTCAAAATTGTTCTCCGAAGCAGAATTGGATAACATAGCAAAATATATCCAGAAATTAGACTCTTGGTGTAATGAAAGAGGAAAGAAGTTCTATTTCTTCGTGGCACCTGACAAGGATAAGATATACGGGGAATATTACAAGTATGTGATAAAAACAAATCCCGATTCGTTAAGTCGATCACAACAATTGATAAAGTATATTCAAAAGAATACAAATGTGAAGTGTCTCTCTGCCTACAATCGTTTGATGAAGGAAAAGGGAAAAGAATTGTTGTATTACAAGCAGGATACGCACTGGTCGGATATGGGTGGCTATTATGGTGCGGATGAGTTATTGGCTCTTATGAGTTCAGATATGGAGATTAACCGTTGCAAGTTCGTTTCGCTGGATTCTATGCTTTGGCAAAATGGTGATATGCGTGGAATGTGTCCGGGATACAAAGTGGTTGACGAAACTTTTTACAAAATGCCGGTGATGAACGAAGAGAGAAGCGTGATGTCGGAAGGATCCACTCATTATGTCTGTCCGTCACGTCAGAGAAAGATTATGGTTTACGGAGATTCTTTTGGTTACATGTTGGCTAAATATCTATCTTACTCATTCGGAGAGGTGAAGTTAAACCCTATTGCAAGAGTGGGAAATGAACATTACACTATAGTAAAAGAGGATATTGATGCGTTAGATTCTGACGTTGTTGTATTAGAGGTGGTAGAGCGTTTCCTTCCATTTCTATACGGACACTAATTTTGTTTTGATTTTCATTTTGGAAACGTAAAATGAGTGGAGACGCAAAATGTTGTGTCTCTACGATGACCGATTGAAAAAAGGTATAATGCCAAGGTGAATTCGTAAATCACCGTTATAGAAACCCTACTTAAACAGGCGATTTATTAGAACTAACTGCAAAAGAATGAGGTATCCGTTGAAACAAGCGGTTAACTGTATGAATCTCCATAAGCCCAATGATTCTCCTCCTAAAAAATGGGTTAAAAGCAGGGGTAATGCTGGTAAGACGAAACAGAGGATGACGATTGTGATATAATTATTCGCATTGTATGTGGTTTTATGTTGTAATATGTGGTGTAACACTACGTATCCTAATAAGTATATTGTTGTTCCCATCGAATATAGATAAGCTAATACGCAAATGACGGATGTCACAGTGAATAGAATCTCAGGTCCTTTGTAGTAAGTCCACAAACCAATGGCTGGAGATGCTAATAATGCACATGATAAAATCAGTAACAGAATCCTAAAGAGTCGTCTCATATCTCATTATTGTATGTGTTGGTTCGCTCTTTTTCATTAACCGCAGGAACCCATAAGCGGATTGTCGGAAATTTGCTTGATAATTCTGACGTCACAAATGTAAAAGAAATTTTGCATATATCTATTGTTGTGTTTGTCGGAAAAAATCGATTATCTTTGTATCGCACACATTTTATAATTTTTAAAAAGTATAATGTTTTTTAAAGTATTTACATCTTTTGTATCCGTGTCATACATTAGTATGTTTTTTGGATTGATTTATGCTAATTCAAGCACGGATATTCAAACCTCGATTGATTCTGTTCGTTCGTCTGAAATGATTGACGAAGTAGTTGTGACTGGTACCCGAACCAAGGCTGATCTGCGCCTGCTACCATTGACAGTTAGTGTTGTAAATGAAAATAGATTGACCGAACGTGGTGAGCCGAACGTCCTGCCAACACTTACGCAGGATGTTCCGGGAATGTTTGTCACGCAACGTGGCGTACTAGGTTATAGTGTAAGTACGGGAGGAAGCGGAGGCATTAAAGTGAGAGGTATTGGTGGTTCTCCTAATACCGATGTGTTGGTTCTGATTGATGGATTGCCTCAGTATGCCGGATTGTATGGTCACCCTGTGGCCGATAACTACCAGACGATGCTTGCTGAACGTGTGGAGGTGGTGCGTGGTCCTGCTTCTATGTATTATGGTAGTAATGCAATGGGTGGTGTCGTGAATATTGTCACTCATCAGCCTGAAAAGGATACGGTTCTGACTAATGTACATGTACAAGTGGGATCTTACAAGACCTTGGATGCGGGGATCTCGAATCAATTCCGAAAGAATAAATTCTCATCTGCTGCAGGCTTCAATTATAGTCGCACGGATGGTCATCGAGAGAATATGGAGTTCCAAGAATACAATGGATTCCTACGTCTCGGATATGATTTCAACGAACATTGGCGTTTGGGTGGAACGGGTAATATTGCCTACTTTTCGACACATAACCCTGGAACAGTGACGGCTCCTATCGAAGAGAGTCAGTACAATATTCTTCGTGGCATGGCCGCTATCTCGCTGGAGAACGAATATACGCAAAGCCGTTTCCCTACATCGGGTGCTGTGCGGGTTTATTACAACGGAGGAAAACATGAGATCAACGATGGACATGCTCATGGCGCTCCTGCTCCAACACAGGTCTATAACCATACCGACCTCATGATGGGTGCAAGTGCCTATCAGTCGCTGAAATTCTTCAAGGGCAATCGCACTACATTTGGTTTTGATTATCAACACTTTGGCGGACATGCATGGAATAGGGTAATTGCCAACGATACGGAGGTGGATATCATCGACCAAACACAGTCTGAAGTGGCTGGATACGTAGATTTCCACCAACAAATAGCCTCTTGGCTCGCTCTCGATGCGGGTATCCGGTTGGGTAACCACTCGGAGGCAGGCTTCAACTATGCGCCGCAAGGTGGACTCTCCTTCATCTTACCTCATGATGCGGAGATCAAGGCGCTCGTCAGTCGTGGCTACCGAAATCCTACCATCAGGGAGCTTTATATGTACAAACCAGCCAACAAAGAGCTAGATCCTGTTAGCCTTTGGAATTATGAACTCTCGTATCGTCAACACTTCCTTCAACGTCGTATGCGTGTAGGTCTCAATGTCTTCTATCTCCATTCTGATAATAATATCGAGACTCAAATGGTGGAGGGTAGACCTCTTAATGTAAATACAGGAGAATTGAAAAACGCAGGTTTCGAGGCAGAAGTGGGTTGTCGTATCTGGCGTGGCTTGCATGTGAATACAAATTACTCTTTCTTGCACATGGAGAATCCTACGCTTGCAGTACCTGAACATAAGTTCAATCTCTCTGTCGCTTATCATCACGACCGTTTCCGTGTTGGTTCTTCATTGCAGTGTATATCAGGGCTTTATATGGCTCTTGCCACAAAAGAGACACCTGCAGTCAAAGAGAGTTTCGTGTTGTGGAATGCCAATGCTTCTGTACGTATTTGGCGTCAGTTGTGGGCGAATGTGAAGGCTGACAATCTCCTTGGTCAGGAATATGAAATCAATGCTGGTTTCCCAATGCCGAAAACAACTGTTATGGGAGGAATTAGTTGGACATTCTAATATTTAATTTAATATACATGAAACGCTTATTTATTCTCTTCTTGGGGTTAATCACGCTGTGCGGATGTGATAATAAACAGCAGCTGGAACCATCCTCAGATGGTCAGGTGCCTACGGATGTGACCCCAACCGTCTATATGACACAAGAGATATCGCCTGCGGCATTGGTGCGCATTTATGAAGCCTTGGGCAGACCTGCGACGGGTAGGGTGGCTGTGAAGATCTCGACGGGCGAGTCGGGTGGTCACAATTATCTTCAACCACGTCTTATTCAGCAACTTGTGAATACGGTGAGTGGCACATTGGTTGAATGCAACACCGCCTATGGGGGTAGTCGCGCTAATCCCGAGAAACATTGGCAGACCATTCGCGAACATGGCTTCTTGGATATTGCCAAGGTGGATCTTATGGACGAGGAGGGTGACTTCACCATTCCTGTCGTAGATTCCACATGGATTCACTACGATCGTGTGGGTACGCACCTGAAAAACTATGATTTTATGATCAATCTTGCCCACTTCAAAGGTCATGCGATGGGTGGCTTCGGTGGCGTGTTGAAGAACCAGTCGATCGGTGTCGCTTCCTCTGCAGGTAAGGCCTATATCCACACCGCAGGTTATACTGAGAATGTGGACGAACTATGGTCGCATGTGGAGAATCAGGATGGATTCCTTGAGTCGATGGCTGCTGCAGCTCAGGCGGTGCACAATTACTTCGGCAATGGAGAACGAATCATCTATATCAATGTGATGAATAACCTTTCGGTGAAATGGACAATATCGGTATTCTCGCTTCCCTCGACCCTGTGGCACTTGATCAGGCTTGCGTGGATTTGGTGTTCAATTATCCATCACAAGAGAAGGATGATGCATCTGCCCTTATTGAACGTATCAACTCCCGCCATGGTATCCATATCATTGAACATGCAGAAAAAATCGGACTTGGTTCACGTAAATACAAACTTGTTAGTATTGATGCCGATGAGATGCTTAAAACACTCAATGATAATAAACTTAGTTTGTTGGTACGCAACCATGGTGTCACTACTCAACATGGTCAACGTGGAATACAAGATCTTCTCGACCTGATTCAAAATGAGCCCAACCGATTGAAAGGTGCTGTGTGTGCCGACAAAATCATTGGCAAAGCGGCTGCCTCATTGATGATAGTTGGTGGTGTGAAAGAGGTTCGCACGAACATTATTTGTGAAGATGCTAAGAAATTGTTGCAGCAGAATGGTGTTAAGATCGTGGCGGATGAGGTGGTACCGATGATTCTCAATCGTGACCAGTCAGGTCAATGTCCGATGGATTCTAAACTGGTTGGAGTTCAAACAGCCGATGAGTGTGTGGAAATATTGAAAAACGTTCAAAAAAATAGATAATATGCTTCGTAAAATTCGTATTGGCGCTGCCCTTTTCTTTTCCGTGGCGATAACCCTTCTCTTTTT
>CACZUS010000044.1 GCA_902784425.1 uncultured Bacteroidales bacterium | reverse complement strand
GGTTGGTAGGCTTGGTGATCGATGTCTAATTGGCCGATAAGTAAGGTTTGCATAAATCCGTCACGAAGATAAGAACGTCCGTAATCATTACCAGAGTTACGTAATACGATGCTTTTCCATTGTAGATTAGGTTTTTCAGAGAAGATGCTATAGTTAAGTTCCTTCGGACCATACACTCTTCCTGCATTTACCTTGATGGATTTTATGTATTTCGTACGAGAACAAGCTCCGAAGTTTCCAATTTTCAACTCTTGATTCAAGCGTTCTGTCTTTCCTTGATCGAATAATTCAAAATTGCAAGGTCTGTCCCAATCATTCCAATAGTTGGCAAATTTGTCGGGTCCGCTACAATAGTCTGGAACAGGATCTTTTCCATTGACACCAGCAACTAACAATCCTAACTCGTCACCATATAAAAGGAGTGAGTCGGAAACAATGGATACGATTGGCAGTTTGTTGACCGTCTCGTTGATGAAATAGGTTCCTGTTGTAACGTCACTACTCATTTCACCATCTTTTACAGCAATAGCACGAAGTGGCGTGTTATGAGAGATGGAGATACTGCCAGTGTAGAGTTTGCTATTTGTTGTTGGCTCATCACCATTGGTAGTATAATAAATCTTTGCAGATTTGTCGGCTGCGGAAATCTCCACGTTTTGGGTACTTTGGTAAAAACCAGGTTTGATATTGAACTGAGGAGCTTCTGTTTTTACGGTTGCCACGCTATTGCTTGCGTTGGGAGCCGCAGGGGTCGCTTTTAAAAAGTATCCCAGTTTCTCTTGTCCGTCAACTATTCGTCCGTAGGAGATGTTACGATAGGTCGTGTCATAACGCATCTTATCGATGACGGAACCTTTCTCGTCGGATAGATAAAGGCAACCTTTTCTTGCTGGGAGCTTGAAATTGGCGTGTAGAGGATCGTTCTCTTCATTTGCATCGAAGTAGACCACTACGTAATCACCTGGCTTAAGAATGACATTCTTATTTATTTGCCACTTGGTGGGTAATGGAAGACTATCGGAGAAGAAGTAGAGGGATATATCTACGTCTTCTGCGCCATTGTTATACAACTCTGCCCATCCAGAAAATTGGTAAGTATCGTCCACTTTATAAGTGACGTTTTTGGGCATCAACTCATTGATGACAATAGATGCATGCGCATACACACACATCATGATCATCATTAGACCAAAATAAAACTTCTTTACCATAACACTTAAATTAAAAAAACATTTATACTTAATCTTAATAACAATATGATTCAGTTAGAAAATCTTTGTGCGATTTTCAACGTGCAAAGTAAGTGAAAAATAATGTGAAAATCAAACTTTTTCGTCTTTTTAATGAGGACTCGTCGTTCTTTCGGTTGGTGTGTGTCGTGTACGGAATCTTTTAAAATTAAATTTGAAATGTTCCTTTGTGAATGTTGTGGTAAAAGTGTAACTTTGTCCCACTCAGTAAAAAGGGATTGGTTTACTATGGTAAATAAAGATTTACAAAGTGTCAAACAACGTTTCGGTATTATAGGTTCAGATGCCATTTTGGATCATGCAATTAATGTTGCTGTTCAAGTTGCTAGTACCGACTTGTCCGTTCTCATAACAGGAGAGAGTGGAGTGGGAAAGGAACGTTTTCCGCAGATTATTCATGAGTATAGTGCCAGAAAACATTTTCCATTCATAGCGGTGAACTGTGGAGCTATTCCAGAAGGCACGATAGATTCAGAGTTGTTTGGTCATGAGAAAGGCTCTTTCACGGGTGCAATATCAGATAGAAAAGGGTATTTCGAGGTGGCAGACAAAGGAACTATCTTTTTGGATGAAGTGGGAGAGTTGCCGTTGACGACGCAGGTTCGATTGTTGCGTGTGTTGGAGACTGGTGAATTTATCAAGGTGGGTTCGTCGAAAGTGCAGAAATGTGATGTGAGAGTGGTGGCGGCTACGAATCTTGATATGCCACAAGCTATTTCAGAGGGCCGTTTCAGAGAGGATTTGTATTATCGATTGAATTCGGTTCCTATTTCGGTGCCACCTTTGAGAAATCGAGGAACAGACATCTATTTGTTGTTCCGTAAGTTTGCCGTTGATTTTTCGGAGAAATATCATATGCCACCTATTAGTTTGACGGATGAGGCTCGACAAATGTTGTTGCACTATCCGTGGCCAGGCAATGTCAGACAATTGAAAAATATTACGGAACAGATTTCCGTGTTGGAAAACAAGCGGGAAATAACCAAGGATGTCTTGTTGAATTATTTGCCTAATCAAAGAGCAAATAATTTGCCAGCCTTGTCGGCACTATCATCTTCGGACAAATCATTTAACAACGAGAGAGAAATCCTTTATCAGGTACTATTTGACATGAAGAAGGATATGAATGATTTGAAAAAATTGGTGAACGACATTATTCAGAGTGGAAACGTGGATACCTCTCATCTCTCAATGTCAGATATACAGACAATGCATACTGTTTTCCCAGAGTCTTATGCTCAGTCGTCGCCAAGTGCTGTCTCTTCTCCTACAACTTTAAACACAAGTGTGACAGGTGGTAGCTCTTCCTCGAAAATAAAGGATCAGCGTGATATCCAAGATATGGAGGAGTATGTGGAGGAAAACTTGTCGTTAGATGAAGTGGAAAAAGAAATGATCAGAAAGGCGTTGGAGAGAAATAATAATAAACGTAAATACGCTGCTCAGGATTTGAATATCTCTGAACGAACCTTATATCGAAAAATTAAAGAGTATGGGTTGGAATAATATACGCAATTTGTTTCCCTTTATATGTGTTGCCCTCTTGATTGCGGCGACATCTTGTCGTATCTCATACAAATTCAATGGGTCTTCCATCGATTACACGAAGATTAAGACAATATCTATTCAGGATTTCCCGAATAGGGCACCTTTGGTGTATGCCACATTGGCTAGTGATTTTACAGAGAATTTGCGAGATGAGTTTTCTTCGAAGACAAGTCTGAAAATGGTGGAACAAGATGGAGATTTACAGATATCGGGAGAAATCACTGGGTATAATGTTATCTCTTCTGGCGTCGATGCATCAGGACAGGCCGCAGAATCTCGCTTACAGATGTCTGTGCATGTGAAGTTTGTTAATAAAGTTAATACAACGGAAAGCTTTGAGAAAACATTTTCTGCCTATCAGGTCTTCTCGAATGAATATACCATCGATCAGGTGCAAGCAGAGTTGAATGAACAGTTGATGGATGATATCATTAATCAGATATTTAATGCGACAGTCGCTAATTGGTAATCATGACACAAGCGGATATTAGAGATATAATTAATCACCCAGAGAGAATAGGGGAGAATAGAGTGTCCGAATTGGCGGATATCTTGCGTGAATACCCTTATTCTCAAACATTTCGTATGCTCTATTTGAAAGCATTGCATAATGTGGGTGATTTAAAATATGAGACAGAACTGTCGAAAACCGCTTTGTATGTATTCAATCGACGCGTGTTGTATGATTTGATTCACAAGAAAATTGAAGAAAAAGAGGTCTCTAACACCACTATTAGTGATGCTGTTTCTGTTGATTCTTCATCTCAACCGACTGAAATAATCCAAAAAAATGTTAAAAAAAGTGTCGAGACGAGTGACATCTTGAAAGATTTGGAACAGAAAAAAACGATTGAGGTGCCATTGTTGAAAAAAAATTCTGATGAAAAGAAGCAAAGCCTGATTGATAAATTTTTGGAAGATAGCGAGTCGAAGGATATGACGATAAGAGTAACGGAAAGCTTTAATAATCAGGATAATGAGGATAAGACTTCGCAACAAGGGAATGGAGAATGTTACACAGAAACTTTGGCAAAAATTTATATCAAACAGAGAAAATTTGAGTCCGCTATAAAAATATTTCAAAAATTGTGTTTGAAAAATCCAGAAAAAAGTGTTTACTTTGCAGACCAAATCAGATTTCTAGAAAGACTGATTGAAAATTTATAAACAATTAAAAAAGACATGGTTTATACAGTTATTACGATTATCATTGTGTTAGCTTCAATCCTTTTGATAGGTGTAGTGTTAATCCAAAATTCTAAAGGAGGAGGCTTGGCATCAAGTTTTCAAGCACAAAACCAAATTATGGGTGTGAGGAAAACAACTGATTTTATCGAGAAAGCAACATGGGTTTTGATTGGTGTTGTAGTGTTTTTGAGTATTGTTTCGGTGTCATTTTCTCATATTGAGAATACGTCTGATGAATCGTCGGTGAAGGAGCAGGTTGAGGATATACTTCCATCAAGCACAACAACAAATCAAGAGTAAGTAGAAAACAATTAAATTCTAAATTTATGAAGGTCTGAATTAAAAATTCAGACCTTTCTTTTTTTCAAAGAGTAATTCTTTTCTTGTGATTTTTTTTCATGAAGATCGATTAAAGTAATTTGAATAAATCACATCTAATATGATAGATATTTTTTAAATTTGTGCTGTGAAGAATGTTATTATAGGTTTATTACTTGCATTATTTCCCGTTCTTTCATCATTCGCGGGAATTTATTCTGCAGAGGATGTGCCAATGGTTCATTTGCAGGATAAAAATCGTTATGTTTGCAATCCTGACAACATTTTGAATCCCGATTCTGTATATGTGATGGATACCATGTTGGCCAATTTGGAGGCAACGACGGGTATAGAGGTGGTCGTGGTGGCTGTTGAACAGATCAAGGATGGTGATTGTTTTGATTTCGCCTTTAATATTGGTCAGGGACAGGGCGTTGGAAAAGAAAAAATTAATAACGGTTTGGTGATTGTCTTGTCAACGAAAGATCGTTGTGTGCAGTTTGCCACTGGATATGGGTTGGAAGAGTTTTTGCCCGATGCCATCTGTAAAAGAATTCAGGTGCAAACTATGAATTCTGCTTTTGCAGAAGAACGATGGTCGGATGGAATGACCGCAGGAGTTAGAAGAGTATGCGGAGTGCTATCAGGAACTATGGATCCCGAATCTTATGAAGATGATTTATCCGATCTTCTTCTTACAGTTATTCTTCTGATAGTGATTCTCTTGATCATATATTGGATGGATCGCAAGAAAAGAAAGTGTCCGATATGTGGAAAATATACATTGACTGAACGCCAAAAGTTGTTGAAAGTCTCTGGTGTTTACGAAGACCGCTTGATCATACATGAGTGTTTGAATTGTGGACATAAAGAGAGTCAAAAGGTTCATCAATACAGACAAAAGAATTATCATGGAGGATATGGCGGTGGCTTCGGCGGAGGTTTCGGTGGTGGCTTTGGTGGCTCTCACGGCGGACATTTTGGTGGTGGCTCTTTTGGTGGTGGTGGCGCAGGTTCTCGTTTCTAGCACAATCTTATCCCGTTGATTGGAAATAATAAAACAATAATAAATAGATGATTATGAGTAAAACAGGAATTATTTTAATTGGTGTATTGGCAGCTATTGCCATATACTTTTTTGTTGCCTTTAATTCTTTGGTGACGAAAGATGAGGGTGTGACCGCAGAGTGGCAGAATGTAGAGACTGCTTACCAACGTAGAGCAGATCTAATACCTAATTTGGTGGAGACGGTTAAAGGGTACGCAAAACATGAGTCAACAACTTTGAAGGAGGTGATCGAGGCTAGAGCAAATGCTACATCTATAAAGATTGACCCTAAGAATCTTACTCCAGAACAATTGGCAGAGTATATGAGTGCTCAAAATGGAGTATCTAGTGCATTGGGTAGATTGATAGCTGTGGCTGAAAGCTATCCTGATTTGAAGGCTAATCAAAACTTCTTGGAGTTGCAATCACAGTTGGAAGGTACAGAGAATCGCATTGCTGTGGCTCGTAAGAACTACAATGATGTGGCAAAGGATTTTAATTCTGCTATTCGTCGTGTGCCTAACAATATCATTGCATCTTTTGCTGGATTGGAAAAACATGCATACTTTGAGGCTGAAGAAGGTGCAGAAAAAGCTCCTAAAGTTCAGTTCTAGTATCAGTTTGAATTTAGAGAATATAAAAAAGGTGGATGATTCATCCACCTTTTTTCATATCGTATGTTAGAGAGAATCTGTTGTTTGCAGGACTACATTAATATTCAATTTTGTCGCTTTTCTTTTCCCACATTTTGAAAGCTTCTAATGCTTCTTCTCGCATCAATTGCTCACGAGGCATAGATCTCTTCTTAGGATTTTTATCCAACTCTTCGTAGATGAAATGATCGTCAAACCCGATTTCTTTTGCATCCTCTTTCTGATTCGCATAGTAATAGCGGTCGATATGAGCCCAATACATAGCCGACAGACACATCGGACATGGCTCGCAAGATGCATACAATTCACATCCGGACAAATCAAATGTATTCAGTTTTTTGCAAGCTTTGCGAATGGCCATCACTTCAGCATGAGCAGTCGGATCATTGTTGCTGGTCACTTTGTTATTTGAATTAGCAATGATTTTCCCGTCTTTAACGATGACGGCTCCAAATGGACCTCCATTGTTTAAGATGCTTTTTTTTGAGATCTCAATAGCCTTCTTCATGAAGTAATGTTTCTTATCATTCGTCTGTTTCATCTTTTTCGGAGTTTGGAGAAATAGAATTGTTGTTGTATTTGTATTTTCCTGCTTTTGTATTTTCCGCAATTTTACTAAGTGATTCAATTGTGTAGTTGACATCATCCATTGTGTGTAGCGGAGTAGGAATAAGACGAATCATTACCTTTCCCTCTTCAATATATGGATACAAGATGTTCACGCAGAATATGCCGAAATTTTCTCGTAGATCCATCATCATGTGCACCGCTTCCTGAATGTTTTCCATCTCCATGTAGACAGGTGTGACGGCAGATGATGTATTACCTATATTCAGTCCTGCTTTTCGCAATCCTTTTTGAAGAGCCTCTGTTATTGTATTGAGTTTTTTCAATTGCTCGGGATGGTTGATAATATAGTCTAACCGGTTGATGGCACTTGCGGTGATGGCAGAAGGTAATGCTTCTGAGAAGGTCTGAGACCTCATGTTGTATCGCAGATAGTTGATTAAATCTTCGCTACCAGCCACAAAACCACCCGTGATGCTCATGGCCTTTCCAAAGGTGCCGACTAACAAATCAAGCTTGTCCTGTACACCATAATAATCAGCCACGCCAATTCTGTTTGGACCTACTGTGCCGAATCCGTGGGCGTCCTCAACAATCAGAAGAAAATCGTATTTCTCTTTCAATGCAACGATCTTATCTATAGGTGCAAACTCTCCTGTTACACCAATGACACCTTCTGTTACAAATAAGACGCCACCATCTTTCTCTTTCGCTGTTTCACAAGCTTTTCTCACTTGTTCTTCGATCGCATCAATGTCATTTTGATAATAGATGAATCGACGATTAGAATGCAATCGGATACCATCTTGTATGCTTGAATGAACGTCGTAACTATACACGACAGTATCGTTTTTGCAACATAGAGAGTCGATGATGGATATCATGCCTTGATAAAAGGAGTTGAGTACGAAACAATCCTCCATCTTGACAAACTCGGAAATCTTACTTTCCAACGCTTCGTGAAGAGATGTTTGGCCTGTCATCAATCGAGATCCCATCGGATTGGAGAATCCGTATTGGGTGACTAATTCAGTCTCCATCGCTTTTATTTCAGGATTGCTCGCAAGTCCATAGTAATTATTCATGCTCCAATTCAGAACATCTTTTCCTCTGAAGGTCATGTGTGGACCAATTTCTCCCTCTAATTTGGGGAACATGAAATATCCATGTGCTAATTTACTCCACTGACCTAATACACCAAGATTATTAAGTACTCTCTCTCGAATTTCCATTTTTTCTTATATTGTTAGATAGATTTGTTGGGTTAAAATAGGATCATCTCTTCCGCATCCTCTTCCAATACTGTATTCTCTTTGGATGATGAGCAATCGTACCGTTGAGTGGTGACAAATGGCTCAGTCCTTGAATAACCTATTGTACTGTCATTGTATACTTTATTCATATATTTACCCCAGATCGGAAGTGCGGTGGCGGAACCTTGTCCGTTACGCAGATTGTCGAAGTGGATGTCTCTGTCTTCTCCTCCTACCCAGACGCCAGTGACTAGGTTAGGTACGAAGCCCATAAACCATCCATCAGAGTTGTTTTGCGTAGTTCCCGTCTTTCCTGCAACAGGCGTTTCCCAACCGATGCAATAGTCGTAGCGTTTCGTACGAAGTCGTAATCCCGTACCACCATTGATAACGCCTTGTAGTAAAGAGATCATTTTAGAAGCTGTTTCTGTATCGTATACCTCTTTCATTCTTGTGTCGAATGTGGAGATGACATTTCCTTTGTTATCCTCAATTCTTGTCACTAAAACAGGTGTTGATTTGATTCCTTTGTTAGCAAAAGCTGTATAAGCAGAAACCATCTCTCTAATAGATACATCCATTGCACCTAGACAGATTGGTGGAACTGGATCAACCTTGCTTCTAAGATCCAACGAGTTGTTGAGGAAGTTTGCAAAACGACCTGCTCCGATTTGTAATATCAAGTGAGCGGATATCCAGTTGTTGGATGTTTGAAGACCTCTTTTCAATGTAATCATCTTACCCACTTCTTGCTTTCCAGCTTCTCCGTAAGGTACGTTCTTTGGCTCCCATATCATGTGTGAAACAGGGTCCTCGTAATGTGGTTGTACGTTAGGCATCTCGGAGCATGGTTCCATTCCATCGATCATGGCTAATGTGTATAGGAATGGCTTGATGGTGGAACCCACTTGTCTCTTTCCTGTTGATACCATGTCATATTGGAAGAATTTGAAATCTGGTCCTCCCACGTATGCTTTCACATGTCCGTTGAATGGATCAATAGACATCATACCTGCACGTAAGAATGATTTCTGATAGCGGATGGAGTCCATAGGAGATAGAACAGTGTCTTTACTTCCTTTCTCCCAATCGAAGACTGTTACCGTAATAGGTTTGTCGAATATCTCACGAATCTCTTTTTCTGATTTGCCAGCTCGTTTCAACCAATAATAACGATCGCTCATTCTCATTGACTTAGCAAGAATGGAGTCTACTTGAGCTTGCGTGGATTTGTTGGAGAATGGAGCTTTTTTGTTTTTCTGATTGCTCTTCTCCTTAAAGAACAATGGTTGCAAATAGCCTCCTAAATACTCTTTTACCGCATCTTCCGCATATTGTTGCATACGGGAATCGATGGTAGTATATATTTTCAATCCATCGTTATAGAGATTGTATGGCGTACCATCTGGCTTTAGATTTTTTTTGCACCATCCGTACAGCGGATCTTGTGCCCATGATAATGAATCTTCATAATATTTTTGACGCATCCATTTCGGATATTTGGATGGGTCTGGCTCATTTGCATTCATAATGATTCTCAAGTGCTCTCTAAAATAGGGAGCCAATCCCATTTTGTGATCCACTTTTTGGTAATTGGTCACAACCTCTAATGCAGATAGAGAGTCGAGTTGAGCCTTGTCAATCTTATTGTTGACGAACATCTGGTTGAGTACGATGTTCCTTCTTTTTAAGCATTTTTCTTTAAACTTTTCTCTGACAGGGTCGAATTCAACTGGATTCTGTAACATACCTACCAGCATGGCGGCCTCTTCTATATTTAAATCTTTTGGAGTCTTGTTGAAATATACTTGAGCGGCAGATTTGATTCCCACTGCATTGTGATTCCAATCGAATTTGTTGAGATACATTGTAATAATCTCATCTTTCGTGTAATATTTTTCCAATTTGACGGCAATCACCCATTCTGTGAGCTTTTGTTTTGTTCTTTCAATTTTGTTCTTTGCACGTTCGTCGGTATACTCCAATTTAGCCAACTGTTGTGATATCGTACTTCCACCTCCTTTTTTCTGTCCCATAAGGATTGTCTTGAATGCAACACGGAATATTGCCCTTCCGTCTATACCTGAGTGCTCTTCGAAACGAGCATCTTCTGTTGATATTAGTGCGTCGATGATGTATGGAGAAATCTCTTCGTATGGAGTGTATATACGATTTCCTTCACTAAAGAAATATCGTCCCAACGTTTTCATGTCGCATGAGTATATCTCAGTGGCAAAGGAACTTTTGGGATTCTGTAAATCTTCAATTGGTGGCAAATAACCGATTTTCCCATCGCTGATAAGTTTGAAAACCATGTAGACTGAAAATATTCCTACAAAGAATAGTACCCATACTCCAATTAGTATTTTGATACCTAAACTAAATCTGCCTTTTTTCTCCATTTTTTAAAGATTTTAAATATCCAACAAAAATAAGAAAATTATTGTATTTTTGCCAACTCAAAGAATGTAAAAATGAAGTCGATTTCCATAAGAATATTGAATCTTGTTCGTTCCCCGCAAAATGAATGGACTAGAATTGCGTCAGATTCTCCTAACGTAGATTCTGTGGGAAGAAAATTTTTCTTTCCGTTTTTGCTGTTCGTGACGGCTGTAATTTTACTCATTTGCGTTTTGGAATTGATACGTGAACCACAAGATGCTGCATCGTTTTCTCAGATACTACGTTTTGTGGCGATTCGATTCCTCGTCATGCTTTCGTCATTATTTGCAGGTGTTTATGGGTCTGCTTTAATATTATATGAACTTCTGAAAATTCGCCGTTTCCAGGTTGAAGAGAATGTGTTTTACAAATGCTTTTCATTGTCTGTCTACTCGTCATCTGTGATGTGGGTTATCACGTTGCTGTCCATGATGGTAAAGTCTCTTTTCTTCTTGAAAGTGGTCAACTTGTATGTGGCATACATTATATGGTGCGGATTGACAGTCTATTATCCTTCGATGAAAGATAATACCAAAGGATTGTTATCTCTTGTCGCCCTTGTGTTGATGTTTGTTAGTCCGATGATGATGGGAAACATAATAAAATTTTTGATGAGTTAGGGCGAATTTTTTATGAATTCTCCTTTTTAAATTGATTATTGAAACGTGATGGAAAAATTAAAAAATGACATACTTATTCGTAATAAAAGAGCTTCTTTTGATTATGAACTGATTGACACCTATCAGGCAGGAATTGTTTTGGTGGGTACGGAGGTGAAGTCGATAAGAATGGGGAAGGCTAGTCTTGTCGATACCTTTTGCTTCTTTAATGATGGAGAATTGTGGGTGAAGAATATGAATATCTCTGAATATTTCTACGGTACTTATAATAATCATCTGCCTCGTAGAGATCGTAAACTTTTATTGACAAAAAGGGAGCTTGAGAAAATTAGAAGACAAACCAAGGATACGGGATTTACAATCGTTCCAACGAAACTGTTCTTGAATGAAAAAGGTTTGGCTAAGTTGGAAATCGCTGTGGCAAAGGGTAAGAAAGTATACGACAAAAGAGAATCTCTGAAAGAAAAAGACGATAAAAGACAGATGGATAGAGCAATGAAACATTAGATGTTATGAACGATTCCTTTATTCAGTTGTCAGATGTTGTGCCAAGAATATATGGATTGGACTTCCCATCCGCTATTAATTGGAATATAAAAAAAGGAGAACAATGGTGCGTGATAGGTCGTAATGGTACGGGAAAATCATTACTGGCTGATCTCCTATTGGGTAGATATGGGGTGAAGTCGGGGACTATTGATTACAATTTTTGGAATGAAGAATGCCGCAAACAGACAGGAAAAACTTATCCATCTGAGACGATCCGTAAGGTGGGCTTCGAGTCAGCTTATCTATTGTCGGATTATAAAAATATGTATTATCAGCAACGCTTTAATGCGTTGGAAAACGAATTTACACCTACTGTTGAAGATCTGATTTCTTCTTTGCCTGATAAGCTATATGCGAATGAATTATGTGAACGATTTCATTTAAATTCATTATATCCCAAGCATTTGATTATGCTCTCATCAGGTGAGTTGAGACGTTTGCTTATTGTTTTGGCGTTGGCTCAACATCCTCAATTGATTATCTTTGATAATCCATTTATCGGACTGGATGCTGCCATGCGTTGCGAATTGGACGATTTCTTTGTGGAAATGTCCGAATTTCAACAAATGATGTTTCTTGTTCCTTCTGTTTCTGAAATGCCTAAAGCAACCACTCATGTGCTGAAAAGTGATTCTCTACATTATGAAGTGATTGGTTCGATAAAAGATTTCAGAGAAAAAGAGTGGATGGATGAAAAGACCAAGAGCGAAAATCATCTCATAGAACTACCACAAGCACTATCTAGACAAACAAATTCGTATCAGTATGTTTTACGAATGAAGAATATAAACATCTCATATCAAGGTGTGACACTTTTTAGAAATCTAAATTGGGACGTCAAAAGAGGGGAGAAGTGGGCGTTGCTTGGACAAAACGGATCTGGCAAATCCACCTTGTTGAGTTTGTTGGTGGCGGATAATCCGAGAGCTTATTCGTTGGATATCACCATATTTGATCGAAAAAGGGGTACGGGTGAAAGTATATGGGACATCAAAAAACCGATAGGATACATCTCTTCGGAAATGCACTTGTATTTCAGAGAGAATCAAACTTGTTTGAAAATTGTCAGTTCGGGTTTCTTTGATACGATGGGACTTTTCGGCAAATGTTCGGATGAACAGCAACAGATTGCTTTGGAGTGGATGAAACTATTGGGTATCGATTCGTTGAAAGACCGGTCATATTTGAAATTGTCCAGCGGAGAACAACGATTGATTCTGTTGGCCCGAACGATGGTGAAAAATCCTGATTTGTTGATTTTAGACGAACCTTTGCATGGATTGGATGCACAGAACAAAAGTAGATGTCGTGCTGTCATTGAAAAATTTTGTGAACAAGGAGGAAAAACATTAATCTATGTAACACATAGAAGAGAAGAGATTCCTAGTTGTGTGACCTTAACATATGAACTAAAAAAAGAATCGTAAAATTTTGTTTTTTACATCATTTTTAATATATTGCGAATTAAAATAGGGGTTTTCTTTGGATGCCCCTCCTACGAAAGAGATGATGAGAATGAATGCGGATTGCACTTATTGTTGAACTTTAAATGTAGCTCCTATGAAACAGATGAATCGTCTATACATATGTATGTTGATGTTGGTTATGTCCATTGCAACATATGCGCAAAAGAATAAGGGTCCAGAGTTTGAGGTGACACAAAATGTTGAGATGTGTGACACGATATGGAATGTTGCGGATAAACCTGTGGAATATCCAGGTGGCAATGCGGAAATGTATGACTTCTTGTTTAAAAACATGACCAATGGAAGTCATTTGCAGGCCGTTAGTGTCCAAAAAATGGTGGTGAAGATGTTGGTTTCATCGGATGGAACAGTTGTGGAGAAGAAAGTGTTGCGTTCCATTGATCCAGATCTGACACAGGATGTGTTACAAGCTATGGATAAGTTTCCAAAATTGATACCAGCAAAAAAGAACGAGAAAGATGTGTGTGCTTATTTTTTAATTTTGGTTGGCTTAACAAAGTGACAAAAAAACTACTTTTTTATATCTAAAAGCATAGAGGCAGAGAGTGTCGCTATGCTTTGCTTTTTTTTGCTTGATCCAGTTTCTTTTTGATTTCGGCTGCCAATTCGTAGTTTTCGCATTCGATGGCATGTTCAAGTTGTCGCTCGTAAAGGTCCACTTTGGAAATGGAGAAGATATTTTGATTGGCTTTGCTGGATTGTCCGTCGCCAGATAGTTTCTTTTCCATTTTTTCAATCATGGGAGCATACAATAAGGAGCAATCCTGTATGACTTGTTCGTCCGCATACAAAGGTTTTTTGTTCAAATAGGCGAGGGCGATGGCATCCGTTGCTTTGATGTCGATTCTTTTCTCCGTATTGTTGGCGTCTTTGCAGAAAAGTTCTGCATGATAGACACTTTGCTTGTATTGTGTGATGCGGATCTCCATTATCTGAACGTTGGTCTCTTTTAACAGATTGGAGAACACCTCGTATAGGGAGGGGCGAGGAGGGTATTTTTCATACATAAAAGACAAAATATGCATAGCCTCGTTTTTGAGGGTGAAGATGCCAAATTTCTGGTGAGATTTGATCTCTTCGATAACCAACAGGAAGCTGTCTTCCTGGGTGGGGTATAGGTTGCATACACGGATTTGTCTGTAAGCCATATCAGTTTTTTTTACAAAGTAAAGAAAAAATAGTCGAAAAAAATATTTTAAGAGAAAGAAAAGTGCTATCTTTGCACCCGATTTATCCTTCGTGGTTCGAATAAGTGATGAAAATCCACCACCGGATGTAACTTTAATAGTATAACAAAATGTACGCTATTGTAGAAATTGCTGGACAACAGTTCAAGGTTGAGAAAGACCAAAAGTTGTTTGTTCATCGTTTGGATGCAGAACGTGGTTCTGTAGTAGAGTTTGATAAAGTGTTGTTAATTGACAATGATGGTAATGTCGTTGTAGGAGCTCCAACAATTGCCGGAGCAAAGGTAACAGCAGAAGTTGTTTCTCATGTAAAGAGCGATAAGGTGCTTGTATTCCACAAGAAGAGAAGAAACGGATATCGCAAATTGAACGGACATCGTCAATGCATGACAGAATTAAAAATTAATAACGTAGTTGCTTAACTTTTAAAATTTTAGAGAAATGGCACACAAAAAAGGTGTTGGTAGTTCCAAGAACGGTCGTGAGTCAGCAAGTAAGCGACTCGGAGTTAAGATTTTTGGTGGCGAATTTGCAAAAGCAGGCAATGTTTTGATTCGCCAACGTGGTACAGTACATCATGCAGGTGACAATGTAGGTATGGGAAAAGATCATACTTTGTTCGCATTGGTAGATGGTATTGTTAAGTTTAGAAAGAAACAAAATGATCGCTCATACGTTTCTGTAGAGCCATGCGCTGAGAGATAACAAGCGATTAACATAGGAAAAGAGAAAGGAAGGATTTTTAATAAATTCTTCCTTTTTTTTGTTTTTTTTATTATAAAATGGGTTGTAGTCATTAAAACAGTTTTATATCTTTGTGAAAAATGATTATTAACAACTAAAATTGAAGGTGAAGATGAGGAGATTTTTTTGTACAGTAATATTTATGTCAATATCCTTAGCCTTTTCGTTTGGAAAAGGACCGAATCGTCCAAATAGTGATAATTTTACGAGTGGATTGAAGTGTATTGAACAACAGGATTATGAGAATGCGTATACTTATTTTTCTAAAGAATTATCTGATAATCCCAAAAGTGGATATGCTTTATATTGGTTAGGATATATTAGAATGTTGTATTCTGAATATGATCGTTCATTGCAGGCGTATACCAATGCAATTAGTTTATTACCATCTAAGGATACCCCATATTTGCAGGCTGCATACGAAGGACGTTCGGTGGTTTATCTGAATCTGGGTGATACAGCTCGTGCGTTGGCTGATTTGACTGCGGGTATCAAAGTGGATCCTAGTACAGTCTCTCTGTATGGTAGTCGCGCAGATATCTATTTTGCTCAGAAGAAATATGCACAAGCGGATGATGAGTATAAAAAGATTCTTAAGATCAATCCTGGTAGCGTAACGGCATATATGGGATTTGGACGTAATCTGAAAGAAAAAGGTAAATATGAAGAGGCCATCAAACAGTTTGATTATGCCATCTCTTTGAATGAGAATTATGCGGATGCTTATGCTTTCCGTGCTGAGGCTTATGACCAATTGAAAAAATATGATGAGGCAACTTCCGACTTAATTTCTGCATTCCTTTTGAATGAGGATCAAAGAAAGGCATTACGTTTGATGATAAGAATGGATAATGAACCAAAACAGTTGTTGATCAATAAAATGAAGGTTCAAATGGTGAAAAGTCCTGATAAAGTGGTATGGCCTTTTTATATAGGAGAGTTGTATGAATCTATGTTCGACTTCAAGTCGGCTATCCCATTTTATGATAAAGCTCTTTCTGGAGAATTTTCTCCCACAATAAGTCGCCGATTGTCTTATTGCTATAAGCGTTTGGCTGCCTATGATGAAGCAATGAAATATACAGATTTAACAATCCGTTTGGATTCCTCTAAATATGATGAATTGTCGTCAAAGGCCTTTTTATATGTAAGTATGGGAGATTTGAAGTCTGCCATTTCTACACTGGATGAGTATGTGAAAAGACGTCCGGATGTAAGCTATTCATATAGAGAAAGAGCAACGGTTAAAATGTTTAATAAACAATATGAAGAAGCTTTGGAAGATTTGGAATTGGCTGTGACTCTGGCTCCTAAAGCAACGAGAGCGTTCTATTGTCGTGCGAAAGTGTATGATAAGATGGGCAAAAAGGATAAGGCGGAGGCTGATTACAAGAAGGTTTTGGAATTGACAAATGGACAAGCAAAAAACTCTGATGTGTATTATTCTTTAGCTGCAACAGGAAAAGTGGATGAAGCAGAAAAAATGATGAATGAATATTATACGGATGAGGTGATAGAAGATGTGGGTGAATCTAATGTGTTTTATAATAAGGCGTGTTTTTATGCTATTGTTGGTAAGACGAATGAGGCTATCGATTATTTTAAAAAATCATTGGATGCGGGTTGGCGTGATTTCAGCCATATTGCCGTTGACCCAGATCTGGATAGCGTCAGAGACCTTCCAAAGTTCAAAGAACTCGTTAAAGAATATAAGGCAAAATTGCAAGAGGAATTAAAAGATGTGAAGAAGATAAAATCCAGTGTTAACATTGAAGAACAGTTGAAACTGAAAGAGGTGGAGAAGAAGGAAAATGAGTTATAATTGAATTCTATAATTCATTTCGTAGGATATGTTTTGGTAGAGGCGATGTGTAATCGTCTCTACTATTACAATAAATGTTATAAAAGGGAACAAGGACGAGAATTGCTTATAAAATAATTGGAAACCAAATCCGTTTTACTATTGGATATGTTTGTTCAAACATAAAATGGTGTAAATTTTTAAAATATTACATATGAAGACACTCAAAATTTATTTATTGCTGTTGGGGCTATGCATGGGATTTCAAATAGCGCAGGCAAAAGGGAATGACGACTCATTTTATATGGACAAAGGAGTTGAGGCTATGGAGGCTGGAGACTATATTGTCGCACATGATATGTTTAAGAAAGCATTGGAGGAGAATCCTAAGAATGGTGTAGCGTACACTATGATGACGATGATTGCCTTCCAAACGCATGAGTTCAATTTAGTGAAAGAGTATGCAGAAAAGTCTTTGACACTACTTTCTAAAAAGGAGATAGAATTTCGCGTGATTGATTATACCTATCTCTCAATGGCAGCATTGGAGGAAAAGGATACTACAAAATGCTTGAATTATATTGATGAAGCAATGAAATTGAAATTGAATTCGAAACAAATGTCTTCATTATATTTATACAAAGCAGAAGTTCTTTTTGGTGCAAATAGAGAGGGTGAGGCAAGGGAGTTGTTTAAGAAAGCGATATCGTTGGATGAGTCGTTGGCTGCAGCATACCTTGGCGTTGCAAAATGTGATTTGGAAAATAAAGCCTACCAAAGTGCTTTGAACTACTTGGATCGTGGCGTTCAATACGATCAGTATAATGCTGGATTCTATCGCATGCGTGCCAAAGCTCATCTTCTTTTGAATAACAACACTGATGAGGCATCGAAGAATTTGATCACATACGTATATTTAAAAGAGGATATTGATAATATTACGCCTCTCTGTTTGGAATATGGGAATGATGAGTTGTTCCAAAAGATGTTGCCATATGCTAAAATAAACTGTAATAAATTTCCTGAAACAAGAGTGTGGTATGATTTTGTAGCCTTCCTGTATGTCTCAAGAAAGGAGTACACAAAGGCAATTGAAAATTGCTTTGAAGAGGCAAAAATAGATCTGACATCGACTCTTGCTCGTAAAATATCATACTATTCTTTAATGGCAGGAAATAATAGATATGCCAGAATTTACGCAGACATGTCTGTTGTGCTTGGAGATGGAGATGTATATCAGGTAAGAAACAAGGCAAATATTTATGCGGAAACAGGAGATTCCAAACAAGCCATACGAATATTAGACTCGTTAATTGCTAAAAATGAGAAGGATACGTTCTCATATTCTATGCGTGCTTATGCTAAGTACACAATGAAAGATTACAAAGGGGCATATGATGATTATTCAAAAGCAATAGAATTGATGCCAGATCACTACGAGTTTTATGAGCGTAGGGCTACCATAGACAGATTGTTGGGCGATATGGAAAAGTCGAAGGCTGATATGACGAAGTATGTGAATAGTGTTAAGGATAAGGATGAGATTTCAGCTTCCGCTTACTTCTATTTGAACGATCCAGAGAAAGCAAAGAAACGTCTTGAGGAAGAACTGAATAAAACACATTCGTTACGTTCTGGTGATGATTATTACAATGCAGCATGTTTATATTCTTTGCTGGGAGAGAAGCAAACAGCTATCGACTATTTGAAAAAAGCGGTTGATAATGGATTCCTTCTCTTGGAACATGTCAATTTTGATACGGATTTGGCAAATATTCGTGATACGAAGGAATATAAGGATATAACAAATCAGATACGTATAAAAAGAGATGAGAAGGTGAAAAAACAAGAAGAGGTGTATAAAAAAGGCTTTGAAATGCGTGCTGATGGAATCTATTCTTTGTCAGAGTCAAAGATGCACTTCTATTACAGAGACAAACCATGTGAATATGTGGGTGGAGAAGAGGCCTTGTCCGATTATGTCCAAAAGAATCTGACCTACTCAAAGGAGGCATTAGGATCTTATAACCGCGTTCGTATGAATGTCTATTTTACGGTTAATGAAGATGGTTCAGTTTCGGATGTGTATGTCAGAAACAATGTCAGTTCATCGTTAAGCAATTCTGCAATTAACATGATAAAAAATATGCCATCATGGATTCCTGCAGAATACAAGGGTAAAAAGGTGAAAGAAAGATGTTATATCCCAATCTTGTTCTCTAAGTAATAAAAAAATAGACAAAAGAGTAAAAAAATTAAGATAAAAAAATTAACTTTTTTTGAATATTATTTTGTGTTTTTAAAAAAAATAAATACATTTGACCGATTTCGTTTTTTTTGAAAGAATAATAATAAAAAGGAGATTGGTTATGGAAGAAGAGAAAAAGAGGATGGAAGCGGATAAGCGAGATCAAGAGATTGTTTATTCGAAAGCTTTAAAAGCAGGGAAACGCATCTATTATTTAGATGTGAAACGTAATCGAAAGGACGAATTGTTCTTGGCAATTACGGAGAGTAAAAAGAAATTTGTTGGGGATGAATCCCAAGTATCCTTTGAAAAACACAAGATTTTCTTGTACAAGGAAGATTTCGAAAAGTTCCGTGCTGGTATGGATGAAGTAATTAACTACATTAACAACAGTGGAAATGGAGCTATCGAATCCAAACAGGAGGACGAAGCATCCAATCGCTTCGAGATTGATTTTGGTTGATTATAATTGTATTTATTTTCTACAATAAAAAAGAGACGCTCATTAGAGTGTCTCTTTTTTTGTTTTGTCTTAGACTCTGTTTCTTTTATTATTCTTTCTTTGCAGTAGAAATGGTTGCGGTTTTACTCATATCGCATGAACCAGTGAATACTGCTTGTGGTTCGATAGATAGTATCTTGGTGTCAATGTCTCCTTCCACTTTAGCGGTTGCTTTGAGAGAAAGTGTATCTGCGATGTGCAGTGTACCTTTTACCATACCAAGAATTTCCGCATTCGAACATGTCAGCGTTCCTATCATAACGCCTTTAGCTCCGATAATTACTTTTCCTGTACATTCAACTGTGCCTTCGATTGTACCATCCAATCGAAAGTCTGTTTCTGCATAGATGTCTCCGGTTACCTTTGTTCCAAAGGCAAGGGTGTTATGCTCAGTACCTACTATTTCTTTTGACATATCTTTCGTGTTTTTCTGGGTTAATATGCTGATTTAAATTGATTCAAGAAGCGAACGTCATTTTCAGAGAACATACGCAAATCTTTCACTTGGTATTTCAAGTTGGTGATACGCTCAATTCCCATACCGAATGCATATCCGGTGTACACTTTGCTATCGATGCCACAACTGTCAAGCACATTTGGATCAACCATTCCACATCCGAGAATCTCAACCCATCCTGTTCCTTTACAGAATGCACATCCTGTTCCGCCACATAGATTACATGAGATGTCCATCTCTGCTGATGGCTCTGTGAATGGGAAATATGACGGACGTAGTCTGATTTTAGTTCCCTCGCCAAACATCTCTTTGGCAAAATACAATAGAGCTTGCTTTAAATCTGCAAACGTTACGTTTTTGTCAATGTATAGACCTTCTACTTGGTGAAAGAAACAATGTGCACGATAGGATATCGCCTCGTTTCTGTATACACGACCTGGACAGAGTACTCGAATAGGTGGCTCTTGTGAGGTCATCACTCTCGTCTGTACGGAAGAGGTGTGTGTACGTAATAACACATCTGGATCTCTTGTGATGAAGAACGTGTCTTGCATATCTCTTGCTGGATGTTCAGGAGGGAAATTGAGGGCTGAAAATACGTGCCAGTCATCTTCTACCTCCGGACCTTCTGCAATCACAAATCCTAATCGTCCAAATATATCTGCGATTTCAGTCTTAACAATGGAGAGAGGATGTCTTGTTCCTAGTTCAATAGGGTCGGGCGTACGAGTTAAATCTAACTTGTTCGTTTCCTCCACCTTCTTCTCCAAAGATGCTTTTATTTCATTTATCTTATCTTGAGCTGTATTTTTCAGATCGTTAAGTAGTTGTCCAACTTCTTTTTTCTGCTCATTGGAAACGTTCCTGAAATCATTGAATAGAGATGATATTTCTCCTTTTTTGCTTAGATATTTTATTCTCAACGATTCCAAATCATCTTTGTTAAGGGCTTGCAATCCCTTTATCTCTTCTAAAAGTTCTTTAATACGCTCTTTCATCTTTTTATTCTTTTATTCTGCAAATTTACTATTTTTTTCTTTTATGTGAGGTATTTAATACTTTGAAAGTACATTTTTTTCTTTGTTTTTATTATCTTTGGACGTGAGGTTTTGTCATTTCTATGAATTTAAAATATATTACATCCCAACTTCGAAATTATGGAGTAGAAGCTTTTGTCTGGTTGGCAGTCTTCCTTTTGCTGACTATCAGTAATGTGTCGTACGACCTTATCTTGTCGGTTGAATTGGCTGCGATCCTTACTTTTGGCATGTTCTTAATCTCCATTATTTGCCATTATATCTTAATCCCTTATTTCTACAAGGATAACCGTTATGTGTTCTTTGTCCTTGTTTCTCTTTTGTTCATTGCGGGCGTCTCTGTCCTTTCCTCTTCTGTGATGGACGTGGTGACATCATCTTATATGGAGTCGCTGATAGATGAAAATGAACAAACTCTATTGGATATTAAATTGCCGTCGGAAACCAAACCATTCTTTGATGAGCAACCTGCTGAACAGGAAGCTTCGCATATTCACCTCTCATCTCTTTGGAAATCCATTATCTTATATATTGGTTCTTTTTTCTTGTCCTTGGTTATGTATTATCGGAAAAGAACAAAAGATGCGGAAGAACAACAATCTTTACTTCTTCAGGAAAATGTTCGTATGGAGTTGAACTTCCTTCGTTCGCAAATTAATCCTCACTTTTTATTCAATGCGTTGAATAATATTTATTCGATGGTTTACACGGGTGATAGTCACGCTGCGGATAGTGTCATTTCTTTGTCGGAAATGCTTCGATATGTGACCTACGAATCGAAGGAATCTCGTATTCTTCTGTCTGGTGAAATTTCATATTTGGATAATTACATAGAATTTCAACGATTTAGTTTTGAAGGGAATGTTGATGTCACATTTGAAAAAAACATCAAAAGTAATGCTATATACATTGCTCCTATGTTGTTTCAGCCTTTTGTGGAGAATTCTTTCAAATACAGTGGAATAGGGCAGGATAAGGATGCGTTTATTCATATCACACTTGAGGCTGATCAGAAGGATCTTTCGTTTCAAATCATTAATTCCAAAAAGAAATCGATTGCTGAAAATGCAAAAACTGGTATAGGAATTGAGAATGTCAGGAAACGTTTGGAACTGATTTATCCAAACCGATATCAGTTGGTGTTCCATGATCAGGGAACCACTTTTCAGTTGAATTTACATATACAGTTAGATAATAAATAAAGGTGAGTTCTATAATTCACCATTTTAAAATAATATATCATGGAAAATGAAATGGTAAGGGTCATCATTATTGATGATGAATTCCCAGCAAGAAAACTATTGTCGGAGTATGTCTCCAAACTTCCCAATCTTCAGTTGTGTGGGGTTTGTGAGGATGCTGTGCATGCTATGGACGTCCTCCAAAAGGAAGAGGTCGATCTGATTCTGACGGATATTCAAATGCCTGAATTGTCTGGTTTGGAATTTATCAAATCATTGAAAAAGAAGCCTATGGTTATCTTTACTACAGCTTATAAAGAATATGCGTTGGATAGTTACGAATTGGAAGCCATAGATTATTTGCTTAAACCGATTCCATTCCCTCGATTTTTGCAGGCAATCAATAAGGTGACGGAACGCTTAAGATTGAAACGCCAGGCGGCTCCGCTCGATAAAGAGAAGGATTATTTTATGGTGAAGGCTGATTACAAACTTTATCGTGTGGATTATGCCAATCTGATATATGTGGAAGGTCAGAGTGAATATGTGACGTTTCATTTAAAGGATAAGAAAAGAATTACAGCCTATTATTCATTGAAACGGTTGGAGGTCGAATTGCCATCCAATGAGTTTGTCAGAATACATAAATCCTATATTGTATCCCTTTCTTATATTGAGTCGGTCGAGGGTAATATGCTTTCAATCGCAGGTCAGAAACTATCGATAGGAAAGAACTACAAGGATGCATTGATGGAAAAGCTTAAATAGTAATGGTGTTGAAAAAAGAAAATAGCACCAAGTTTCGCAACTTAGTGCTATTTCGAACATCTTTGTGTTCTAAAATGAAAACAAACACTATTATGAAAAAGTTTTTTACTAATTTATTCAATTGATATGGGTAAACCTTGGTAAATATTCAGCACTTGAATATTGAGTAGTGCCGTGTATTTAGCCTGTAAGGTTTGTTGTTGCGCATTCAATAATGCGTTTTTCCCATTCAGCATCTCGTAAGGATTTTTGGCACCCAAGTCATATTTTTCCTTTGTCAATTCATAACTTGCTTCTGCCGATTTCTCATTACTGTAGGATGCTACATAACTCAATTGAGCGGCTATCGCATCGTTGTAAGCAGATTCAATTGTTTTTTTCAAATTGTCTTTTATCTGCTCGGTTTGTAGAGCGGAACTGTGTTGATTTAGTTTTGCTCTTTCCACCTCTGATTTCCTATTCCGATTGTCAAGTATGGAATAGTTTAACGATAACCCAACGTTCTCTCCGAAATTCTGCTTCATCTGCTCTCTTAGGGCCCAATCCGAAGATGAGTTGTGCCCCGTTCCAACTCCTGCATTTAAATTTATACTTGGATAGTAACCAGCTTTTGCGGATTTAATCTTTAATTCCGACATCTGTTCGTTTAATTCTGCATTTTTGATGTCTGGACGTGCTCTCATCGCATTCTCAAAAATGGAATCTTTTTCGGGTAATTGACCGAGAATATCCTCATTGGTAATTTCGGGAGCGAGTATCTCTATCTCGGTGTTAGGATCTAATCTCAATAAAAGTTTTAAGTTTAACTTAGCTTCCACTAAATCGTTTTCGGCCATTACCAATAAATGCTTTTCCTTGACATACTGTGCTTCAATCTGAGAAAAGTCACTTTTCGAAATCGCTCCAGCCTCAAACAACTCTTTGCTCCTTGAATACTCTGCAGCTGCCACCTCCATGGAGTTTTTCGTGGATTTCAAATTCTCTGTGGCGTATAAGATTTGAATGTAATCTGATAGTACGGCTAATTTTACATCCTCCTCTATCTCTTCCATGTTAACGTTGGAAATCTCTTCTTGCAATTCTTGTTGCTTGATGTTGTATTTCCGTTTAAATCCGTTAAATACGGTCCATCCTGCACTTAGATTGTTACTTTTATTTTCTGGTGCCCACGGACTGTTATTGATAGAGTGTGAAGTTGAAAAGGATAGGGATGGTTGCCATTGAGCTTTCGCTTGTTTCGTGTTAATGCGACTTTCATCAATGCTAATCTGTCCCTTTTGCATGTCTATGCTTTGTGCTAGTGCATATTCAATACACTTGTTTAGACTCCATATTTCGTTTTGTGCGTTAGCTTGAAACGAGAGAGTGTAAAACAATAACACAAATGATATGTATGCATTCCTTTTCATATCCATATTTACATGTTGCGAATATAGTGGATGTTTTCTTTATAAAAGAATCTTATCGACTAAGTGTTTTATTTTATCGACGAAATAACTAAAAAAACAAGGAGATCTCTCAAAAGGACCTCCTTGTGCTCGTATTA
>CACZUS010000043.1 GCA_902784425.1 uncultured Bacteroidales bacterium | reverse complement strand
GCCCGCTATCGCCGATGGTACTGCACACCAGTGGGAGAGTAGGTAGCCGCCACTTTTTCGGGAGTTCGACAACTGCGTCGGACTCCCTTTTTTTATGCCAACTCGGTTGCTCGCTGCTGCACGGGAAAATAGCCGCATGGAGTGGCTTCTAGAAGGGACGAATGTGACTTGAACAAATGAAAAATTTTGATTACATTGTTTTAGTTTGTAGATTTGCAATCCTGTAAAGAGATGACGATGCAAAAAAATGTGATTTATGGCATGGTTTATTATTTATTCACATGAAAAACAGTTGGATGAGATTGTCCCTTTTTGTGGTGACAGGTTTGTTTCTTGGGCTGTCAAGTATGTTTGGACAGACGAAAATTGAAGCAGAGTCGTTCATAGATCGTGTAACGAACGATTCAATTGTAGTAGAAAATGGTGTAAGCATTGGTTATTTTGATTCTGCTGGTGAACAGCTAATTTATGAAATTAATGTAAAGGAAACTGGATTTTATCAGTTTTCGTTAAAGTATCTGGCTGCGACAGCTGGTTATGTTCGTATTCAGTCTGATGATGATTCTTATTTTGTGTATGAGCTGGAGCCTAATCTTAAGAATGGAACTTCGTGGTGGTTGTTGCCCATAAATGATTGGTTCGATTTTCCTATGGAGAAGGGCCCATCGTTCTATCTGTCAGAGGGTACTCATATTATTACTGTTACCAATGGGGGGTTAAAGGTTAATATTGATTATTTCTTGATGCAAAAAACAAGTGTGACCGACAAAGAGGCGGCATCCATAAAAACTGTTCCATCAAAGATTGTTGTGATGCCTAATGATGAAGTATTTATTTATTCAAAGGTTTATAATGCTTCGGGTGAAATGATTGCTGTCCCTGATGTGAAATGGTCAAGCAATGTAAATAATGGAACTTATAAAGCAGGAAGCTCGGAATCGACAGATGTTGTTACTGTTACGGCAGGAAGTATTTCTAAGGATGTTAATGTATCTGTAAAGATGCCTGAGAAGAAAAAAGAGTTTGTTGTGTCAAAATATGGACGTTTGAAAGCTGACGGGTCTGTTAAAGACCAGAGTGGAAACAGAAACAGTAGATTATTTGGTTGAACAATATAATGTGCAAATTATTCGTCTTCCTGTCGCTATTGCTCCTTGTGGAACTAATGGACAAACTAGTTGCGGTTCTGATGTTAAAACTTGGAATGAAGACTGTTACTACTATCGTCCAGATTACACTAAGAAGATGGTGGATGAGGTAGTGAAGGCTGCCATTGAAAACGATATCTATGTTATCATTGATTTTCATGAACATAAAGCAGAGGATTGGGTGGACTTGTCAAAAGAATTCTTTACCTATTTTGCGACCAAATGGAAAAATTATCCAAATGTTATGTATGAAATATATAACGAACCAGTTTGCGATAATGGAACAGTTATAAACTATGCAAAACAGATCATTCCTGTTATTCGTGCTATTGATAAGGATAATATAATAATTGTAGGTTCTGCACAATTCTCAAGAGAACCTCAAAATGTAACTTCTGCTGGTTCTGGCTATTCGAATATTGCCTATACTTGGCATGGCTATGTGTTATATCAACATCAAGGTGATTGGGGTGGACATAACGAGTGGAACACATCAGTTCCTGTTATCGTAACCGAATGGGGTATAAATGGAGGCAAAAATGATGCTGGTTTGTTGAATACCTTTAGATCGAGGGGTGTTATCAATTGCTTCTGGTCTATGAGTAATATAGGAGGTGACGATGCTATATGGTCTGTATTAAAGGAAGAAAGTTATAAACCGGCAGGATGGACAGATAGTGATATGACAGAAAACGGAGCTTTTATGTTAAGTCAAGCAAAAGGTTGGGTGAATTTCAAACCAGTTATTTTGGATGATTCTAAGGATTTGACCATGTCCATTTGTTCTAACAAGACCATATTCTTGCCAGAAAATGAGGTTACTTTATCCGGTGCAGCAGTTGGTGGCACAGAAAGATATACATATACATGGAAACAGGTGAAGGGACCAAAAGATGCTACGATTTCATCTCCATCATCTTCACAAACAAAAGTGTCTGATTTGGTGGCTGGTGTATATTCTTTCTCTCTTAGCGTCAATGATGGAGAAGATGAATTGTCAGAAACTGTCACTATAACAGTATATCCAGAAGGATATGTAGATCCAGGATTGATAGATGACGTTAGTGATAATGACATCATCAGCCGTTGGGGTGGAAAATGGGATGTATTTGGAGATTCAGATAAGAATGGAAACCCTCATTCATCTATTACTGAGCCAGAAAAATTGGCAAATGATGGTCACATCAAAGCAGACATCAAGTTAGGTGGCAAATGGGATGAAGGTGCAGGATGGTCAGACAATCCATATTGTGGTGTGGAATTGTACATGACAGAAGATGAAACACCAATGGATTTGACAGACTGTTCTAAGATTACCTATAAATTTAAAGGATCTGCACACACGTTCAGAGCAGAGATGTCTCGTGTGAAAGATTCAGATTACCATAGCCAGTCAGTAAGTTCTTCTTCAAGTTGGACTGAGGTGACGATTAATTGGAGTAGTTTGAAGCAAGCTGACACCTGGGGTGTTGATATGAGTTTGGATAAATCCGATATTGTCAAATTCAGCTGGCAAGTAAAGGACGATCCTAATTCTTCACAATCTTTGGAAATCGATGATGTAACATGTGTTGGCATGAGTGTAAATGTGCCTGCAATATCATCACAATCAGATTTCGAGGTCTATCCAAACCCAGTTAAAAATGGTGTTTGTACAATTGTAGTTGCAGAGAAGTCTACGATTTCAATCTATGATCTTTCAGGAAGATTGGTAAAAACAGTTGTAGCAGTACCAGATATGGATAACAAAGTGACATTCACTACTAAAGGTGTATACTTTGTAAAATCAGGTTCATCTGTAAAGAAGGTGATTGTTCAATAAGAAAACAAAACAATAGAGAAGAGGCGTTCGGCTTGTGCTGAACGCCTCTTTTTTTGTCTCTATATACGAAAAGGAAAAAAGCTATTAACATTTTTTATAAATTCTTGAGTGTTTTTTTTGAATTCCCCTTTTTTTTTGTATTTTTGTCTGTCTTTGCGTTTAAAAGTGAATGACGAACAACGGAGAAAAAGTTGAACTATATGTAATATTATGAACATGAAAAACATATATCAAAAATTCGTATGTATTCCGAAGAAGGGTATCATGCTATTGTTTTTATTGTCCTGTACTTTTATGACTGCCATGTCTATAGATGTGGTTCGAGATGAGGTATGGAATGGTAGGTATGATACAGAGAAGGTCGGTGACAAAATATTGTTGCATACGGTTCAGAGAAGTGGTGATAGTCAAGGTTTTAAGGCACAAATTAGGTTTGGCGGAGGAACTTTTGATAAGAATAGAGCAAGTGTTCATTCTGATTTTGAGTATTGGGTATCTGATGGATTGTTTGTGATTCAACCAGTGGGTAGTGGTATCTTTGGAGAGAATTACTATTGTATCAGTTATGATCCGATGACACAGTACATCTACATCGAGAAGGGAAGATGTGGAGCAGGAATCTCTACCTCTGCATTGGAAGTTTGTCCTGGTGATAATGTGACACTTAGAGCCGTGCAGTTGGAAGATGTTACAACATGGTCGTGGGGTTATTTGTCGGGTACAGATACAACCTGGTTTGATTACGATGATGAAGCATCAATTGATGTAGTGCTTCAGAAACCTACGACATTTGTCCTCAAGTATACTATTTCGGGAAAAGTGAAGGTTGTTTCTCAGTTGGTGAACGCCTCCTTATCGAATTGTGGTTATTGGGTAAGAGCGGATAATACATCTGTTTGCCCAGGACAAGAGGTGGTTTTGTCTACAAATTATCAAGGAGCGGCATCATACGTTTGGAAAGACCAAAGTGGAATGACGGTTGCAACATCTACGACTCCTACAGTTTCTGTTGCGCCTACATCGGCAACAGTCTATTCATTGTATGTTAATAACGATTTGGTAGGTAGTGTTTCAGTGAAGATGGATGATTGCCAATTCTATATTACCTCTTATTATCCAACTACAACTTGTATACAAGACTCCAATCATTTAACAGCGATAGGTGAAAGAGTCATAGGCGATATAGATAGACCAGTATTTACGTGGGAATATTCTTATGATGGTGTTTCTTGGAACACAATAAACGGACATAATTCTTCGAGGTTGAATGTGGCACCAGAACGAAACACCTACTACCGTGTTGCATATAATGGACTGAAAACTCCTTCGTTTTTCTATGAAGTACCAGATTGTAGTCAAAACCAAGATTGTGAGGGATTGCAGAGTAGGGTACTCTTCTACGAAACGTTTGGTTACTTCTTGGATGAGAACACTTATGTGAATGGATCCCAAGTCTATAAAGATTATATGACCATGTATGGAACGGTTTCGGCTGTTGATAGGAATGGTAACGTGATTGGTGCTGCTGGTAATACACCAGGAAGCACCACTGATTATTTTAATTTAATTAGAAATGGACAAGGCTATTATAGTGCAAGATATGATGATAGTACAAAATTGGCTGTTTCAAATCAAGGAGAGACATATTTCCGTATTGCAAAGTATGTAGCACCAGATCCTAATGGCTATGTTGTAACGGCTACTAAGTTTAAACGAGTAATAGATGATGATGGAAAGATTTCCAGATCTAACCAATACGTAGGAACTGACGGACACTTGTTCTTGCATGCCAACCCAATTCTGTCTTTGTATGATTGGTGTGATGATAGATCGTATCGTTTGCAGGATGGTTACTATGCAATCGTTGCAAATCCAGATTCAGTGGATAGACATGATCATGGAGATTTCTTGGATTGTTCTGATGCTACGGGTAATGTGAATGGAGCTATGCTGTTTGTAAACTCTGGAGAAACAAAATACTCTAAATCAGCTATATATGCTCAGAAGGTGAATTTGACATGTGCAGCGGATAGATTCTCGTTTAGTATGAACGTTCGTAACGCAACGAAAAAAGAGTTCAGTTCAGCAGATCCAAATAAGCGAATGAATCCAGTAAACATCTCTGTCTTTTTGTTGGCAGATATCGATGGAACTGGTATATTGCCAATTTCGTATAAGGCAATGGATGATATAGATCCAGTTAATATTCTGAACAGTGATATTGAATCAGGTGATTTGCCATCCGCTTCAACAGAGTGGAAACACATTGAACAATATGTTCAATTGGAACCAGGAAAGAAAGTACACTCATTGTGGGTAGTTCTTTATAACAATGGTCTTGCTGGAGATGGTAATGATATGTTGATTGATGATATCATGTTCTCCGTATGTTTGCCAAAAGCTGAATTATCGGCTAACATCGATGGTAATTTGATTACAGGTGATGTTGTGGTATGTGACGGACGTGACGTGGAGTTGGTTGCCACTCAAAAAGGTGATTATATAAAGAACCCAGTATATTTGTTCCAATACCAAGACAAGCAGACGAAGGAATGGGTGGATATGTTGGACTATGCCAATGCACAGTCCTATAACAAAACCAACGTGATTGTTTCTGTTGCAGATCCTCGATTCGTTGGTAATGTGAAGTATCGTGTTATTATCGGTTCATCTGTTAATGAGTTGCGTACAGTAGCAAGCAATCCTACTGATGTATGTAACGAATTCTTGGTGGCAGAGTCTGATATTAATGTGATGAATATGTATGGAGGACCGATGTGTCCGGATCAGGATAAGAGAATCTGTTATGTGGAAGGTGATTCTGTATTCATTACAGGTTGTCGTTCGTTGATCGATCCAAATCATACATATAAGATTTTCTGGAAAGATTCGCATGGTAATATCATTGTTGATACTACAGAAGTGACGGGTATCTCTTCAGATTCTGTGAAATTGGTTATTGGTGAAAACAAGACAGTTTCTATCTTTGACCGCAACAACAATAAAGTGTTGGATACCGACTTCGATGGTATAGCTACACTTACATATGTTGCTAAGGATGCAGATATATGTGAGCATGAGCAGAAATTCACTTTAAGTCCAAAACACATTGTTGAATTATCGTTCGAAGGAGATACCGCAACTGGTTGTGATTCTGTCCTAGTACACATCAATAAGGATGTACCAGATGCTCACTTGATATGGAATTGGTCAATTCCAGGTAAAGTTGTTGAGGTAGATGATGCTACTCAGGTATTCCGCCCTGATGGATTGTCAGAAACCTCTTCAATCTCAGGTATGTTATATGTTAAGGTTGATAACAGCGGAGATGACTTCTGTGCATCTGCAGAACCATTGGAGATACCTTATACAGTGCAGAACATATCTTTCACAGTTAAGACAACTCCAAGCGGAAGCCCAGTTTGTGTGACGCCAGGTCAGGATGAAGACACTCCATTGATGTCATTCACTGCTAGCACAAGTCCTATCAATTCGTCATTTAACATTTTGAAATACAATTGGCGTTTGTTATATGGAAATGGGGATATTGTTGATACGACCACTGATGGTAGAGTTTTGGTGATGAGATATAGAGATTTGGTGGATCATGTTGGTATGACTTTAAGTGCAAGTATCATATCTACGGAAACCGCAATGTGTGGTGTGATTTTAAATCCTTCATCTACAGAGATTTCAACAGTGGAGATTAGAACAGGAGCATTTAATTTGACGTTGGAAGCTTTGACGAAAGAAATTTGTTTGAAAACTTCAGATACGATTTTCTTAAAGGCTTCGTTCTCCTCAGCTGCTGCTGTGAAAAATTTGAAAACATTCAATATATATGATGCAAATCATTTCTACAATCATACGATAGATATAATAGAGGGAGAATCCGTTTATTTTGATACTATTGTTAAGTCACAATATCCAGATATTTTTGTGCCTGGAATGACAGAAACATTCTACATGTCGGCCTTAGATGAAGAGTGCTCAGGTACAAACAGATCATTGGGTGATGAAGTGAATTTGAATGGTTATGAATTCACATTGCAGGATCCGGGTGGAGATGGAAAAGAATGTTTGGCTCCGGGTGACAAGTTGCCTATTACGGCTACTTTGGATAATCCTGATGCTGAAAATTTGATAAAATCTTTCCAATGGTATATGGATGACAAACCGATGGGAGGAACAGGATTGTCTTTCGATTTTGTGGTGGAAAAGAGTGGCACGTATGAATTTAAGTTAGTCCTTTCTGATGGTATTTGTGAAGATGTGGCAGATTCTATCTTGGTGGAAGTGGGTGTTAATGAACCAGTTGTCATCGATTGTGATTCGTTAAGAAATACTCCTATTGAGAGAGTGGTGCATGGAGAATGTAGCATACCATACGAGTTGATGAATTTAGAATACCCTATTGGTGTGGATGGTTGCTCAAGTGAGAAGGTGCAGGGTGAAGGTCGTAGAACAAGCGGTAAGGCTATGACAGATCCTTATCCTGTAGGTCGTGATACGATTATTTGGTCATTCAGAAGTAAATATTCTAATATAGTCATTACGTGTGAACAATATGTTTATATTCAGAGTGACTTCCCTCCTATTGCTAATTGTGATTCTATAAAGGAAGCTCCTATAGAAAGATATGCACAAGGAAAATGTGAGTTGTCTGCGGCAGAGATGAATATTAACACACCTTATGCTAAAGATTATTGTACGGGTGATCCTGTAATGGGTGAGGGTCGCAGAACAAGCGGAAGAAGTATGACTGATCCTTATCCTGTAGGTCGAGATACCATCATTTGGACATTCAATAGTGAATATTCTATAAAACCTGCTTTCTGTGAACAATATGTATGGGTCAGAAGTGATTTCCCTGTGAAATTTAATTGTGACTCATTAAATAACAGTCCGATCACGAAAGAGTTGCACGGAGTATGTGAGATTTCTGCTGCGGACCTGAATATTACAGCTCCAATTGCGAAGGATTATTGTACAGATGCTCCTGTCCCTGGTGTAGGAACGAGAAAGAGTGGAAGAAGTATGACAGATTCTTACGTGGCTGGATATGATACAATCGTATGGACATTCATTAGTGATTTCACAACGATCGTTTCCACTTGTGAACAATATGTTCATATTTTAAGTGATCTAGAACCAATCTTTGATTGTAAATCATTAAAGGATACCTTTATGTTCTTGGAACCAGATCAATGTGAATTGCCTGCGGGTGAATTGGTGTTGCCTAATCATTTCGCGTTGGATGCATGTACGAATGATTCCGTTCCAGGTGTTCCAACAAGAGGTGATGGTAAGGGTCTAGGTGATATTTATCCTCGAGACACAACGGTTATCACATGGACATTCAAGAGCCCTCATAGTACGACTCCTAAGATCTGTTACCAGAATGTGATTGTTAAGGATACATTCCCTGTTGATTTTGATTGTAGCTCTTTGAAAGAAATCAAGGCGTTTGTTGATGAGAATTCACCTGCAAATGATTCCGTTTCTTATGCGGAAGTGCTTGCTGTTGGTTTAAAGATTCCTTCTACTACGGATATATGTGATGGTGATATTGTAGCAATACCTACTCGTAGTGATGGTAAAGAATTGGAAGATAATTATCCTGTAGGTACGACGACAATTACTTGGGACTTTAGAGACAAATCGGGTAATTCCAAGTACTGCCAGCAAACTGTTGTCGTTAGCAATACGCAAGAGTTGTATTGTCCGCAAGATTTGAATGGTAAGGTGTTCGCATGTACGGAAGACGTCCCAGCACCATATCAGACATATGCTGAATTCAAATTAGCAGGAGGTGATGTCTCTGATGAAAATAAGATTGATCCTTCAACGTTCACTTATAGAGAGACGTTGAGCAATGATAGTTGTAATTCGGTCTTTACACGTACATACGTTGTTCTGAACAAACGCGGTATTGAGGTTACGTGTGATCAGGTTATGTCTATCAAAGATACGGTGGCTCCATGGTTCTCTCCATCATTGACAGATATTACTATTGGTTGTACTGATGATATTCCTTCACCGGAGGATGTGAAGGCTGTTGATAACTGTGACCCTAATCCAAAAATGACGGTTACAGAGACCAATAATAGAAGTTTGGATACAGCGTCTTGTGAGTATTATAACTATGATATTGTAAGAACCTATAAGGCTGTTGACCGATGTGGAAATGAGACAACGACGGTTCAAACAATTAGTATTCGTGATACAACACCGCCAGTCTTTACAGCACCAGTAAATTGGGATTCATATACTTTGGCTGACTTGTTTGGAGATTGTAAATTCTTGGCTCCTAATCTATATGATAAGATAAAAGATAACATTGTTGATGAGTGTACTGGTACAGTGGGTATTACTGTGACACAAGATCCTGCGCCAGGTACTCAATTAGACTCTTCTACATATGTTAAATTAACGATTCATGATTTGTGTGGTAACGATACTACTTTGATAAAGTTGGTAAAGGTTCAACATGTTGAGTTTATTGTTAAACTTAAAACTTATGATATAGATACCTGCGTGACAGATGATCGTGGTATAAGTCTTAATACGCAAAGAGTTCGTACAACAGATGGATCTCTTGAATATATTGATGAGTTTGACGGATCAATTGGATCAACAAGAGGTACATTTGTATATGATTACTATCGTGGAACAAATGTTACATATGACAATTTGATGTTCAGTAATAATCCTAAGACATACTGGCATGAGTTTGAAAAGAAGTTGGGCGGTAGTACAAATGTAGATAGTTTGGTTGAGTTGTATGCAACTTTGCATCAACGTAGTGAATCTGGCATTTATACAATTGTAGCTATGGATACATTGTCTGGATGTTTTGATACAGCTTCATTGAAAGCGAATATAAAGGAACGTCCAAAGGTGGATCTAGAATCAACAATATTGCCAATTTGCGAAAATAGTTATGTCGACCTTTCTTCGTATGTGAAGTGTATTGATGACATGGGAACGGATAGTGTTAAGACATACTGGACTAAGAATGGCGAACTATTTGATTATGAAGATTCAGAGAAAGGTCTTGTGCTATTTGATGATCATGAAAAATCATTAGTCTTCTACGCAGAGAATAGTTGTGGCGTGACATCTTCACTCGATTCTCATTTATCTTTCTGCTCGGTGAATTTACGTACTAAAGAAGATACTTTAGCATATCTTAACTATGATATGGCAAAGTATGATTCGTTGGTTGCTAATAAGTTGCACTCAAGAGATTCGATTCTGTTAAACGTACATAAACGATATCTCCCAGGTGAAATCACAATCACCACAGATCCAAGTAATCCTGCTAGAATATGGGTGGGTGAGGGTATTATCCTTTCTGTTTCTGCTACATATGGCTATGATTATTTGATATGGCATCGTGTTGTTGGTGAGTATGATTTAAGAGACTATGATGCCTTTACTGCTGCTTCAGACTTCGTCTTTAATGATCCTGATGATGAAGAGGATGTGGCTTTGGCTATCTTCAATTTTGGAGAAGATCCAACCATTATTGATATGCCAGCAGATACATCTTATTACTATGTGACAGTTACAAACGGTGTTTGTCCTGCTGTTCCAAGTGCATTGACGAAGGTTAATGTTCTTCCAGAGGTTCCAACAGCATTTACTCCTCATACTAAAGATGGTTTGAATGATATCTTTATGGAGCGTCATCGTGTGATAATATTTGACCGCTATGGACAAAAGATTTTCGTAGGTGATAATGGATGGGATGGTACTCATAATGGACGTATGGCTGATCCTGGTGTTTACTTCCATCAAGTTGAGATGTCAGATGGCTCATTAGTAAATGGTACGATTGAGATTATAAAGATTCGATGATACGTTAGGTCTCCTCGTTGAGATCCAATTTAAATATTAAAAGCCCGAAATGCAGATGCGTTTTGGGCTTTTTTATACTTCCTCTTGTGATTTTTTTATAGCTGTAATATTAATATTTTATGCAATCATCTTCAGTCGTCTTCATGATTCGTGTGGTTCGGTTCATCTCAAGATAAAAAAAGTGTGTCAAAACGAATTTTGACACACCCTATTTGAAGTAGTATAAACTTTCGAATTAAGACTCTTTTAGGATAACATCGTGTGCTCCACCTTCAATGATGGAAGTGGATGATACCAATGTTATTTTCGCGTCTTTCTGCAATTGTGGAATGGAAATGGCACCACAACTACACATGGTTGAAATCATCTTTGCCAATGTTTGGTTCAAGTTGTCTTTCATCTTTCCTGCATAAGGAACGTAACTATCGACACCCTCTTCAAATTTCAAATTGGCACTTCCTCCCATGTCGTATCTTTGCCAGTTCTTAGCACGGTTGGATCCTTCACCCCAGTATTCCTTAACAATACGATTGCCGATTGTCAGTTTCTTGGTAGGTGATTCGTCGAATCTTGCGAAGTATCTACCCATCATTAAGAAATCAGCACCCATTGCCAATGCTAATGTCATGTGATAGTCATGAACAAGACCTCCATCACTGCAGATAGGAACATAGATACCTGTCTTTGCAAAATATTCGTCACGAGCCTTTGCTACATCCATCAATGCAGTAGCTTGACCACGTCCGATACCTTTTTGCTCACGTGTGATACAAATAGAACCACCACCGATTCCCACTTTGATGAAATCAGCACCAGCGTCTACTAAGTATTGGAATCCTTCTGCATCCACAACATTACCTGCGCCACATTTTACTTTGTCTCCATATTTAGATTTAATCCATTGAAGGGTATCTTTTTGCCATTCAGAGAAACCGTCGGAAGAATCGATACAGAGAACGTCAACGCCAGCCTCTACTAATGCAGGAACACGCTTCTCATAATCACGAGAATTGATTCCAGCACCTACCAATAGCTTTTTGCTTTCATCTGACAATTCACGAGGATTGGCATGATGACTATCATAGTCCTTGCGGAAAACAAAGTATTGCAACTTTTGGTCCTTGTCGATAATAGGAAGCGTATTTAACTTGTGATCCCAAATAATCGTATTGGCTTCGCTTAGGGAGATTCCAATATGACCTACTGTTAATTTGGCAAATGGGGTCATGAAATTCTTCACAGGAGCAGATAAATCAACTTTGTCGACACGATAGTCTCTGCTAGTCAATATACCTTCCAATTTTCCATTAGGTGTACCATCTGTTGTGACACCGATAGTGGAGTGACCAGTAGTTTGTATCAATTCGAGTGCATCAGCCAACGATGTCTCAGGTGTTACATTAGAATCACTGATAACAAAACCTGCTTTGAAGTTTTTTACTTTGCGAACCATCTCAGCTTGTGATTCGATAGGTTGTGATCCGTAGATAAAGGAGAGACCTCCGTTACGAGCCAATTCTATCGCGAGACCTGAGTCAGAAACCGCTTGCATAATAGCAGAAACAAACGGAATGTTTAGATTGATTGCAGACTTCTCGCCTTTTTTGAATTTAACCAAAGGCGTTTGTAAACATACATTGCTTGGAATGCATTCTTTGGTGGTCAGTCCCGGAATCAGAAGAAATTCTCCAAAGGTGTGGGACACATCGCTGATAATTTTAGCCATATCTATATCGTTTTTTCTTATTGTATTTCTGACTTTGAAAAATTATGCAAAGTTAATAAAATTTTCTTTATTATAGAAAACGATTTTTATAGGTGGATCTAATGATATGTATTATACTTTGTATCTCCACATATCGTAATCCATTGACAATTTTAATTTTGCAGATTCCGAAATTTCTTATACATTTGTCGGAAATTATATCGGATAGTATATTTCTTTTGAAAACCATTTTATTATTTCGCCATGAAACTAATGTTACATTTAAATATAAATGCTTCTGCTATGGGACTTACATGTCTTAAGAGAACGATATTGCTCATTGCATTAATTTTGCAATCCTATTTCGTTATGGGTGCGGTAGTTGCTGGTACAGATTTTGAACCAATGGTCTACCCTGGAGATTCTATACCTTGGGATCTCAATTCAGTAAAACAGTATGGTATGGCAGGTAACTCTTTCTCCATGAATCCGACTTATTCGGGAGATGGTGCCAATTATCGAGTGAAGGAAGACTTGGATTATGTCTATTGTGTGACGGGTAATCCGAGTACCCTAAATCCTGATTTTATGGAAGCGGATGATTATATGTGTGTGGTACAGTATGCTGGAGCCATGAAGGAGATGTCGTCATTCTTTAACTATCGAATAAGTGGATTGCGAATGGGGACTAATTTCACTATCACGATTGATTATTATGTGCTAAACACAACAGCGGATGTCCGAAAGTATTTGGGAGTGAATTATGATGCGACAGTGGATTTTAAGGTGATGATTAATCCTAACGAGTGGGGAAGCAACGATAATTACAAAGGAGTTGATGTCGCCACCAACTCATTTCAGAAAAAACAGCAGGTGACTATAAAGGGTGTTGTTTCAGATCCAGTTCTTGAACTTAATCTCTTGTATGGTTATAATGGGAAAGGTAAGGGTATTGCCATTGGTATCACAGAAATAAAAGTGGATGGTACAATCGATCCTAAAATATCTTCTAGTCAGGGTATTGAAGCTTGTAAAGGTGAGCAGATATTGTTAACCTTGGATAGAGAGTATAATGCGAAGACATATAAATGGGAGGTGAAACATAGCGGCGGATCATGGCAGACCTTATCCACACAGAAGAGCACATTGTATGAAATGCCTTCTCCTCAAAATGGAGATGTGACGGAGTTGTTCCGTTGCACTGTCGATGGTGTCGTTTCCAATGAATTGGAGGTGAAGGGTATCACCTGTTGTGAGGTGAATGGTAAGCCGGCTTCTCGAAAGACACTTTTGTGGGAAACTTTCGGACGATTCCCTGGCAAGCATACTTATGTGGATAAGGATGGAAATGAATCGACCACACCTGCCACTTGGCCACCTTATCGTGCTGATTTATCATATACAATTCCTCAAAACGATTTTGATGATGGTAGTGGACACACTTGTGTCAGATGTGGTAATGGTAATACTGCTAGTGGCCAGATTAATGATGGTTATTATGCGATTGTTTGTCCGATGGCGTCGGGCGCTTATTATCAAGATGTGGCAGGTAATTCAATAGCCACATGGATGAATGGTGTGTCGACAGACCATACCTCTTTGATTACGGGTGAAACCAATGCTGGTGCCTTGTTTATCAATGTGGATTACTATTTTAGCGGTGTGGTTTTTGAAGCAGAGTTCCATAATATATGTTCTGGAAAGCAAGTCTTTTATGAAACATGGGTTGCCAACTTGAGTAATGGACTTTCAGATCCGATTGTTTCAATTAAATTTTTTGATGAGAACGGGGATGAGATTGAGGCTATCAATGATTTTGTAGTTAAGGCTAATGCTGGATGGCTTCCGTTGAAAGGAAGTTTCTTCATTGAGGGGTCGGGTACGCATGACGTGAAAATGCAACTTTTCTCCTCTTGTGGTTCACGATGCGAAGATTATTCCTATTGGGATAAAGGAAATGACCTGATCATTGATGACATCAAGTTTATGGTCTGTTCTCCTCCTTCATTGGAGGCCTATTCAGATATAAGTACTTTCGCTAAGGATACTACTATTTGTGCAGACCAACCGTTTACAATAGAGTCTCCTGTCAGTACATTGTTGGTGGATTTCTTTGGCGGAAATCATCGTTTCTTGTTCCAATATAGCGGAGATGGAGGATCTTCATGGAGTAATATTTCGGGTATAGAATCTGATAATCAGTATATTATAAACACGGCAGATTATCCTCAGGATAAGATGCAGTTTAGAGTTGTTGTGGCAACACCTGATGTGTTAGGTACGTTCTTGGCGGATCCTAATTTGGCTAATTATGATGACGATTGTCGTAACTATTCTATCACAAAGCCATTTACAATTACTCGTGCGGGTAGCCTTGATATGGGTACTGATTTTAAAACATCTGCATGTAAAGGCGAAACGGTCAATTTGAAGGGATTCGCTAATCCTGACTTGTCGTCTTGGAAATGGACGGATGAATCGGGAACTGATTTGATTCCATACTCATCTACGAAAACTGATATGGATTATTCATTCACATTGATGGATGAGACTACTCTCTATTTCTATGGAATGACAGCAGATGGTTGTATCGGTAGACGCAAATATACAGTTACTGTAAATCCTACTGCAGAGATATCGTTTGTATTGGATACAGTTTGTGGAAAAACATTGTTGACCACGACAGTCACTCCAGCTAACGCCACAATTGAGGCGACCTTAGAGGGGGCTGCCTTCACTCTTTCAGCAGGGGAAACAGAGTTCGGCGCTACTTCATTGTTAGGTGAGTTGGAGGCAACCGCAACGGCTACTGGTTACTGTAAAAGCTTGCCAGCTACAACGACATTGATTTATAAACAAATACCAGAGGAATCGTTGGCGAAGATTGATCCTTTCTGCGAATATATCAATGGAAACATGACAAAGTCAAGTGAGGCAACAACTGCTCCAACGCTTCCGGAAAGTGTCAATGACTATCAGGTGACTTGGTATAGTGATGCAAATGCTACTATATTGGCAGAAACAGACTTGCGAAAAGTGGCAGGTAGTGTTTCTCCAATCACCTATTATTATACATTGACGTTAAAAGGTTGTACGTCTAAACCAGAACCATATGAGTTTGTGATTAAACCTTTGGCTACTGTCACTGTGACAGAGACAAATGAATGTGATCTTACAACGCTTACTGCTACCACAACACCATCAGGAGCTACGGTTACATGGAATGGAACGGAAACAGGCAGTGTCTTGACCCTTGATAGTCCTGAAAAAGCAGGAATTTATAAGGCTGTCTCTTCTGCATCCAACTATTGCGAAAGTGAAGAGTATGAAGTGCATGCTTCTTATTATGAAACGCCTAGACAATTGGAAACCTCTTCTGTTCAATATTTAAAACTAGAGGCAAAAGAGACAAACGGTGTCTTTAACACAGATAAACTGATTGCTGCTGTTAAGGAGAGCAGTAAAAACCCTTCTGCAACTGTAATGTGGATGGGCCCATTTGCGAAAGCTGTGGAACCTTCAGACATTTCGTTTGCCGCGACTTCTCCGAACGCACCTCAGGCTGATATGTCTGTGACGACAGATACGGTTGTCTATTATTATGTTTATCAACAAAGAGAATTCGGAGGTCTTGTGTTAGATATAATGACAAACACTGTTATTTGTAACAGTCCTTTAAGTATGATTGAAGTCTCTATATTAGGAGCTCCTGCACCAACACCTAGAGATACATCCATCTGTGTGGATGATCCAATCGATTTGATGGATTTGGTGGTGATAAATCCAGCCGAAGGCAAAACAAAGGATGATTATGAATTGGTATGGGAAGATGGCAGTACCACGGCTCCATCTGTTTCAACATCAGTTAGCGGTGTGCAAACATTTAAGGTGATGCAACGTGAGAAGAATACGACTAATATAAGTGCTGCTGTATCGATGAATGTTAGAGTGTATGGTGTGCCAAAGCCTACTGCAGAAGATGTCATATATTGTTTGAATGAAACGCCAGTGGCATTGAAAGCAGAACATGGATCAACGAATCCGACCCAATGCTTGATGGCTGATGGCTTTAAATGGGTGACTATTGCACAGTCTGGTGCAACATCAGAGTCGCTCAATGCCCCTGTGCCATCTACGAATGAAGCACGTGAGTTGTCTTATCAAGTTATCTCCTCGTATGATTTAGGCTTGTCCAGTGGTAAACTATGCTATAGTGAGCCAACAGACATCAAGGTGACTGTTTGTCAAACAAATGCACCAGCACCTCAGACTATCCAATATATAAAGGCTGATGCCTCTGATGGAAAAACATTCCCATCAATTAAAGATGCACGTTCGCCTTGGGTAGAGGAGACGGGTTATGAATATTATTATTCTGCTTTGTTGGAAGATGCTAGTACTATTCCGACTACAGGTTATAGCACAACCATTCCGACACCAGTTTATGATGTTAGCACATTAGGTGGCGGAACAAAGGAGTTGTATTATTATGTCTACAGAATTGATAAGAACAATCCAAAAGATTGTCCAAGTGATGTAGCAAAGATTACCATCAGAATCAGTGATGCATTATCACCACAGGTGAAGGATGTCTATGTGTGTGAAGGTGATGCAGTGCCTGATTTGGAAGCAACGGTCTCTTTGTTGCCAGGCTCTACTAAGACGGCGGCTGATTATGATATTTGGTGGTATGGAGAACAAGACCCATCGGTTGTTAGTGTCTCTCCTGTTAATACGGTAAGCAGTAACACTTATTCTACAGGAATCACATCTGCCGTTGTGGTTGATCATGCGAAAACAACATACAAATATTATGTAACGCAAAAAGACAAATCAACCAATGCGGAGAGTATGCCATCTGTCGTTACAGTGTATGTGATGCCAAAACCTGTGGTTACACCGAAAACCATACCGGCTCAGTGCGAGGGAGAGGTGTTGTTGGATACATGTTATGTGATTGAAAACCTTTCAGCCTTGAGTGGTACGATTAACAAACAATATGAGACAGTGGATGTGGCAACAGAGAGTGGGCAGTATGGCGTAACCGTTTCTTATCAGATGGAGGTGCCAGCAGGACAGGTGATTGTTGCTTCTGATGATGTGTGTCGCAGTGAAATGAAACAGATCGCTATTCAAATTGATAAGATTGAAAGTGTAGCGATAGGAGATGACCATGCAGTATGTCCGAGTGGAACGCTCACTTTGGTTCCTCACGTAGAAAGTTCTACACATTCTGCAACACAAATGACATATAACTGGAAAGATAATAAGAATGCCACCTATACAGGTTCGTCATGGGGACCAGTGATTGGTACGATGACAGCTATGGAAGAGGGAAATGGATGGACGCCATTTGCTTTCCGTAATGATACCGTTCGAGAGTTCCATTCTTGTGGAGAAACCATTTCATTGTCTGTGGATTATGAAAAGACAGAAGGCGATTTTGTGTGGTATGAAAATGGAGTGGAGTATGGTGTAGGTAGCACAATAACGATAGAAGCTACAGAGAATAACTCACATAAGACGTATGAAGTACGCTATATTAACAAGTGTGACACCAAAGCATCCATCGATATTCATACGAATCCGTTAATTGGTATGGTGAAAGGACCTCAAGCAATATGCGAAGGTATGCAAGGAAAGATAGATGCATCCAGTTATGCGGCAATTACGTATGAATGGAAGGTGGACGATGAAGTGGTTGGAACGACTCCAACGTTGGTGGTAAAGCCAGAAAAAACGACCACTTATCAGATTGAAATGACGAGAGAGAATTGTAAAGCTACGGATTCGTATGAGTTGCAAGTGACTCCATTGCCTGTCATCACATCAGTAGATTCAATAGGAATTAGAGATCGTGAGATTGTGATGGAACCAGGAAAAGGTACAGGAGTCTTTTATTATTGGGTGGATGTGGAGAGTTCCAAAGCCACTGACAATATCGTCTATAATCTGACATTTGCCAAACATGTGGTATATGTGAGGGATGAGAATGGATGTGAGACGTCCATGCCATTTGAAGTAATTGCACCTCCGATTATTATTCCGGAATTCTTCACTCCGAATGGAGATGGAGTAAACGACACATGGTTTGTGGAGACATTGAAGGAGGTATATCCAGAATCGAAGGTTCAGATATATGATCGATATGGAAAATTGATGGCGGAATATTTGGGAGGCGATTCCGATGGATGGGATGGACTTTATAAAGGAGTTCCGATGCCATCGACCGATTATTGGTATGTGATAGATGTGGAGGAGATAGATCGCCAATTTTCAGGCCATTTCACGTTGATCAGACAATAGTTGTTGTTTGTGAGGTGAAATTATAGAACCCGTCTAAAAAGACATTGGAAGATTCTTATAACGAATAAGTTGTAAGAATCTTTTTTTGTTGATGAAGGAGAATAAAACGAGGTGTTGAATTCTTTTTCTGTAAAAAGTAGGGAATTTTTAAAAAATTATTTTAATTTAGTCGGTTGAAAAATATCTCTTTTCGTGAGTTGTGAATATGAGGAGGACAAGGAGGTGTTTTTGAGTTGAGAATATGTTTTAAAGTACTTATTTATAGTGTTTTAAGATTGCTTGATGAGTTTTATATAATAGGAAGGTGAAATGTTACAAAAGAATGTGTGTGTGAAAATACAAGAGATGATGCGAGAGATGAGTAAGAAATTTCAATGTTTATGTTGTGAAAATATAAGCTCCAGATATGATGGGGCGACTTGTGTGTATATGGTAAATAGTATGTTGTATAATAGGTAAATGGGTAAAGGTATGAAAACGAGTAAGAAATTAATACAAACGGTATGTTTGTTTGTGCTAAGTATGCTACCGATAGGGGCGTTGGCGCAAGGGAATATGATTTTGATTTCCGGTACAGATTTTTCTGCATCGGCGAAGAGTCCAGATGATTATTTTGGTGCAATGAATGAGGTGGATGGCTTTTTGGGCATTATAAAACCATCGTCGTTAACCACTGATTTGGGATTGGTAACCACTACGAAATCAACAAAAACAAAATCAGATTTTCTGTCGAAATCGCAATATGCAGTAACTCCGAATCCTATTCGATTGGATTCGTTGAGAATGATAGATAATCCAGAATGGGCTTTTGTCGTTTCAAATACTTCATCTCAGACACCTCTTTTGTCCATGTCTGTACTTGGCTTGAAGGATGGTAGTACGTATCGTGCAGAAATAGAGTGGTGTGTGCCTTTTACAGACGACTATCTAGATAAGGCAAACAAACAAGTCCAACCCTATACGAGCACATACGATGTGGGAATTAGGGCTGTTGTGAATCCAGATACAAAACAAAATCAATTATCTGGAGATGGACAAAGTTTTAGTAGAAACAACGACTCTGAAGGTGATTGTAAGGTATTAAAGATCTCGAATACTAATACTCAATGTGGAAAAATAGATGGAGGTTCTTTAAATTTATATATAAGTGCTGAAAAAGGAGGCTCTGGACAGGCTATCATGATTAAAAGCATAAAAATATATGGAGAGATTGATCCTACGATTTATTGTGCAGAGGGAACAGAAGTTTGCTCTGGTGAACAAGTGACATTGGCGTTAAAGAGAGAGTATATAGGTGTTCAATATCAATGGTATAAGGACGGAAATAAGATAAACGGTGCTACTTCAAGTTCTTATGTATATGAAACACCTTCAGATAAAAGTTCTGCTACTTTTAAGGTTGATGTGATTGCACAAGGAAAGACAATTACTTCCAACACGTTGAAGATTGAAAACGATAAGTGTTGCGAAGTCAATGGTGCAGCAGCGTCTCGTAAAGTCATTTTCAAGGATGATTTCGGTGAGTTTGATTTGTCTGATGCTACAGGTCATACCTATAAAGTTTGGGATTATTCTGATATTACAAATCCAGTTCAGGTGACAAAGAAGACAGATGACGCATTCCGTTACAAACTAGATGAGGCTCCACTTGGATGTACGTATAATTTGGGTACGAATGCTGATGGGGTAGGTCCTATTGAGGATGGAGGATATACTGTTGCGGGCGTTATTAATGGATATGGTACGGTGCCTGGGGGATATTTGGGTGCTCGACTTCAATGGGCTGGAGACTTGCATGGAGTTGAAAATAAAACGGTTGCGTATGATAATTCTGGTAAGTTGGAAGGTTGTGCCTTGTTTGTAAATTGTAAAGAGAAAACTAAAGATCAAGATATATACAGAAGGGAAATCACTAACCTTTGTGAGAACAGACAATTGTTCTTCGATTGCTCGTATTCAGTGTTTACACAAGATGCGCAAGGAACTTATAATCCAATTGATATTACCGTCAGATTAACAGAAATAGGTAATCCAACCAATGTGGTTGAAACATCTGTGACTGCCACTTCTGCAAAGCATGGAGGATCTGGTCACTGGGAACATGTGAAAGATTTGAAAATATATTTGGAAAAGAGTGATGGTGTGATTTTGCAGATTATTAATAATCTTAGTACGGATAAAAATGGTAATGATTTGGTTCTTGATGATATCGTTGTTAAAGCTTGTGCGGCACCATCCATAAAGGCATATTATGATTTGCCAACATTTGATGTGGATACGGTTACGTGTACGGGTGAAGATTTGAAGGTGTTTGCTAAACCAACAGATTTGTTGACACAATATTTCGGTGGTGAGGATAATACATTCTATCAGTATCAGTATACAAAAACACCTAAGGATAAAAAATCATGGGTGAATTATGGAGCTTTAACGCAGGATTTGACGATAGACATTTCTTCTTGTCCTGTGTTCTCAACTGTTGAAGATGGTGATACGATCTTCTTCCGTGTGATTGCTGGAGGAAGACATACAATGGAGAATACGGCAGAGAGTGATTTTAACCCAGATGATCCGTGTGCAAGTTATGCAATATCTGATGCTATTCCATGTTACATCGATTGCCCAACTTGTGTATACGCAAAGAAACCTATTATAAGTGCTTCTTATGGAAAAGAGGCTGGCAAGAAAGTTGTTAATTTGTGTCCTTCTGATGCAACGAGTTTCACAACTGATGATGTCACTTCTAAAGACAAAAATGGCGCTACATACACCGATTTTACCATCACATGGTATAAGGATGGCTCTCCAGTCCAAGGTTCGTCTGTGAAGGGAACTGAGGCAAAAGAGTTGCCAGTGGATTGGAGTGATGCTTCTGCTACAGGAACAGAATATATCGTGCGTGTTCATGATAATTATGAAGTGGCAACTGCTAAGTGTGACGTGTCTGATACAATTATTGTCTACTCACATCCGAAACCAGAGACTGAAGATATCACCTTGGACCCATTCTGCGAGAATGATCCAAGCAGAGCAACCATGTTGGATGCAGCTTTGTCTGCCATTCCTTCTTCTTATGATATCACTTGGTACACTGATACGGTTACTCCTGTAAAGGGTACAGAACCTGATGTGGCAACTGCTGCAGCTAGTACTACTCCGTATGTCTCTTATTTCACGATAACAGACAAGGTGACTAAGTGTGTTAGTAAATATTATACCTTCACATTCACTGTCAAAGAGGTGCCAAGTGAAATCCTGGCTCAAATAGATCCATTCTGTGAATATGTCAATGGCGCTATTTCTTCTTCTGCTGATGCTACTGTGGCTCCTTCATTGCCTGCTAGCACTAAGGGATATGATGTGGAATGGTATAAGGCAACACCAGTTTCTCCTGCTAATGAGGCTGAAACGGATCTTTCTACATTGACTGGTAGCACAACACCTTATACATATTATTATACGTTATCTTTGGATGGTTGTACAAGCAATCCAGAAGAATATGAGTTTACCGTTAGACCTTTGGTTAAACAATTGAATTTGACAAAGAATAACGAATGTGATAAGACTACGCTTACTGTCTTAACAGAACCTTCTGACGCTGTTTCTACATGGAACAACGGAACAGAGGGTAAGTCAGTCATTTTCACAACAGAGTCGGAGGCTGTAGGTACTTATTCTGTTACTTCTAAAAAGGATGGCTATTGTGAGAGTGAATCAGAGAGCATTCTCTCAGATTTCTACAAAACGCCTGATGCTTTGGGTGATTATACAGTACAATACTTAAAGTCGGACGGAAAAGCTACCAATGGTGTCTTCCCAACAGATAAATTACTAGCTGGCGTAGCTGGTAAGGCTGCTACTAATGCAACTATCAAATGGATTGGTCAGTTGGATTCTTCAACACCTCCTTCAGATACCAATGGTGCTACTGATACTCCAGCAAATCCTAAGGCAGATGATGTGAATGACTCGAAAGATGAAACACATTACTATTTTGTATATCAACAAATAGCATACTCCGCTGCAGTCTCTTGTCCAAGCAAGCTTTCTACAGTAGAGGTGAAAATATTAGGTGCTCCTGCTCCTGATGTGACTCCTGTTTCCTACTGCTTGAATGACACACCGGATGCCATTACGAATTTTGCAACGACTACAACTGGTGGTGCTACAGATACGAAAACATACTCTTTGGTATGGTTCGCTTCTGAAGCAGATTATCCTGCTAACCCATTGTCGGCAGCACCAACCATCTCAACTGCAAATGTCGGTGTGGTATCATACTACGTTGCTCAATGGGATGATGCAGATCATAACAACATCAGTTCTTTGCAACATGTGGATGTTACTACTTATGGTGTGCTTGCTCCTACTGCTCCAACACCAATTAATTACTGTTTGAATGACAATGCAGCTCAATTGTCAGCTGTTGCTACAACAGACGTTAATCCATATTGGGTGTCAAACGGATTCTTGTGGGAATATGATGGAACATCTTCTACCTCTGCTCCAACTCCAAGTACTGCTGCTGTTGGCTCTAAGACTTATGATGTTCGTTCCACTTATACAACTACCACATTGAATTGTGTTAGTGATCCATTCACAGTTACAGTGACTGTTTCTGAAACTGAGGCTCCTTCGCCACAGACCATTCAGTATATCAAAGCTGATGCTGCAGACGGTCAAACATTCCCTGCTATCACTGAAGCAAAGAAACCTTGGGTGGAAGAGTCTGGTTATACTTACTTCTATTCTAGTGTGACTGAAAATGCAAACGTTGTAGTGGCAAGTGGCTATACAAACGCTATTCCAACTCCTGTATATAATACAGCTTCATTGGGTGGAGGATCTAAGGAGTTGTACTACTATGTATATCGTGTTGATAATAGTAATCCTGTAAGTTGTCCGAGTGACACAGTGAAGATTACAGTGAAGATTAGTGATGCATTATCTCCTGAAGTAAAAGACGTCTATGTCTGTGAAGGTAGTGCAGTGCCAGACTTGGAAGCAAGTATATCTATCTTGGAGGGCTCTGGCAAAACAGAGTCTGAATACAGTTTGTTATGGTACGGAACAGAAGATCCTAGTACTTCTAACAATCCGACTCCTAAAAACACTGTAAGTCAGACAACGTTCTCAACAGGTATAACCTCTGCAGTTGCTGTTAATAATGCTAAGACAACAACTCAATATTACGTAACACAAAAAGATAATACGACGGGTGCAGAAAGTGCTCCTTCTGTTATCAATGTGATTGTATTACCAAAACCAGTAACCGCTCCTAAGAGTGTTCCTGCTCAGTGTGAAGGAAGCATTGATTTGGACAATTGGTTTGATATTAGTAATGCGTCTGAGGTGGGTACTACATCTGCTACCTATAAGGAAGGTTCAAATATTGTGGAAAGTACGGGTATATACGCATTCACGGTGGCTTATCCTGTTACATATACAAGACCAGACTACATTGTTGATGATGCACAATGTGTCAGCGATGAATCTTCAATTTCTGTTGTCATCGATAAGTTAGACAGTGTATGGATTGAAGGTGAAACAACGGTATGTCCTGGTGGTGATGTAGAATTGGTAGCTCATATATCTTCTTCTACGCATGATGAGAATCAAACTACTTATCAATGGAAGGATGATCGAGGAGGTTCCGCTCCTTGGATGTCATGGACAAACAATTATCCAATGACGTATGCGTCTGAAGCAGATAAAATTTATAACTATACTGTTACAGCAACAGCTGGTACGTGTGTTAAGACCTCTGAAGTACATACAGTAAAAGTGGGCGATGGTCCAGTTCGTGGTACAATGACTTTGACAGAGACTGACAATACATGGGAACCTTCATCTTTCCAAAATGATACAGAACGTGAGTTCTACTCCTGTGGCGGAAATTTGACCATCAGTGTTGATTATGAGATAACGGATAACACATTCTCATATCAATGGTATGAAGTAGGTTCATCTACGATGTTAGCACAAGGTCCATCGTTGACCATTCCGGAGACAGATGCCTCTTCTATAAAGACCTATGAGGTACGCTTCGTCAATAAGTGTGATGCGAAAGCTCAAGTGACAGTTCACACGATACCATTGACAGTTGATCCTGAAGTAGGAAAAGATACATTGTGTGAAGGCAAATCGTTCAGCACGAATTTGACAATCAAATGTGATGAGAACCCAACCATCCAATGGTATTTAAATACTAATCCAATTCCTGGTGCTAATGCTAAGACATATTCTAAGAGCAGTGTCTTGGAGAGCGAAGATGATGGTCAATACTCATACGAGGTGACCAATCGTGGATGTACTCGCAAGGGTGATGCGAAATATTTGGATGTACAACGTTACATTAAAGTGGTTGATTTCACAGAACCATTTATTGTAAAGAAGAATACAGATCAAACAATTCAATTGATGATTGAAGTTCCTGAAACTACTTTGGGTGTTCAATTGAGTGATATCAATTGGAATGAAGGTGGTGTAAGCAAACAGTCTGGTAGCTCAAGCAAGTATACAGAGACAGGTGTTGTTTCAGATCATACATATGAAATCACATTGGATGATGACGACTACTGTCCTACAAGTACAACTGCAACCATTTGGGTGGAGGCAGATCTTCAGTTGAAGACCAATTTGAAGGATACCATCTGTTTGGGCTCTTCTGCTATCTTGACTATTGATACAACAGGTACGGGTGCCTTCCGTAAGGAAAACCAAGGAATTCATCCAAGTTTGACTGTTCTTCGTTATACGAAGGGTAGTAAGGAGTATATCTCTGAGAATCTATTCAAAAAGAATGGTGATTTGATTGAAATCGAGGTGAGTCCAGATGATTCTGCATCGTATACAGTTGAGTTTACGTATGATGATCAGAAAGTTGGTCCGTTGGTTGAGGAAGTGACTGTTATCCAAGCTATCAATTTGACATTGCCTCCTGTATCTACAATATGTGAAGGCGACACTATTAAATTAGGTGTTTCTGACATCTCTCCTGATGGAACTACAGTATCATGGAGTCCGTCTGAAACAATCTTGTCGGGTGCTGATACGGATACAATCGTTGCTGTACCAACCTATTCAGCTGGTTTAAATCACCAAGGTACATACACCTATGTGGTTACAGCTTACAACAAGACTTGTGATGAATCGAAAACATATAATGTTCCAGTAAAGGTTGATGAAGCATTGGTAGGAACGCTGAAAGGTTCGGATGTTATTTGTGAGGGCGCTCAAGGTAAGATTGACGCATCTAGCTACGATGCAACTACTTATGAATGGAAAGCTAATGATGAGTTTGTTAGTTCAAGTGCCACTGCTTTAGTTCGTCCAACCGAAACAACCACTTATGAAGTTGAGATGACGCGTGGCGTTTGTAAGGCTTCCGATTCTTATGAGTTGAAGGTGACATCATTGCCAGTGATCACTTCGGTTGACTCCATAGGTATTAGAGATCGTCAAATCACGATGGAACCAGGTAAGGGTACCGGAGTCTTCTATTATTGGATTGACGTAGAGAGTTCTAAGGCAACTGATAATGTTGTTTATAATTTAACATTCTCTAAACACGTTGCATTTGTAAGAGATGAAAATGGTTGTCAGACTTCATTCCCATTTGAGGTAATCGCACCTCCTGTTATTATTCCAGAGTTCTTTACACCAAACGGTGATGGTGTGAATGATAATTGGTTGGTTGAGGTTCTTAAAGATGTTTATCCAGACTCTAAGGTTCAAATCTTCGATCGATTTGGTAAGCTGATGGCGGAATATCTTGGTGGTGATTCAGAAGGTTGGGATGGAACATACAAAGGAACGCCAATGCCTTCTACTGACTATTGGTATGTGATAGATATCGAGGAGATTGATAGACAGTTCTCTGGCCACTTTACGCTGATTAGACAATAATTCTGTTATACAGATATGAGGAGGGAAGGAACGTATAAAAATGTTCCTTCCTTTTTATTTAAATGCTAAAATCAACTGTTGTCTGCAAATCTGTCAGATTTGTTCTTTTGGCACAACTATTGAACTAGTAAAATAGAAGAATATGGATGATTTCGCTAAAATGTTGGCTAATATAGATTTATCTGTATTCGTTCTTCGTTTGAGAGTATAAAGTATTGAATTATAAACTGACAAAATGTCGTATTTGAACTAAAAATATGTTGTTTGGACCTACATTATTTGACACAGATGATGAATCAGAGGGCGCAGAAATTATACCTGTGATTTCAGACGGAGAGAGTCATTTCGAGCTACAGGAGTCGGAAACTGAGGGTATTCCGATTTTGCCGCTTCGTAATGTTGTGCTTTTCCCTGACGTAGTTCTTCCTATTTCTGTGGGAAGAAAGAAATCTTTGTTGGCAGTTAAGAATGCATATAAAAACAAAAGTTTGGTGGCTGTTTTCACACAAAAGGATGCCAAGGTGGAAGAACCTATTATGGAGGATCTTTTCTTGGTAGGGTGTGTCGCTACAGTGATTAAGATATTGGAACTTCCAGATGGTAGCACTACTGCTATTTTGCAAGGAAAACACAGAGTTCAATTGGAACGTATCGATTCCATACGTCCTTTTTATCGAGGAAAGATTTCTTCCCTTGGTGATGTGCTTCCTCAAAAGTCGAAAAAGAAGGAGATGGACGCTTTGTTTGAGGCAATCAAGGATACGTCGGCTAAGATTATAAAGGGCTCTGGAAATATGCCTCCTGAAGCGATGTTCGCCATCAAAAATATTGAGAACCCAATCTCTTTGTTGAATTTTGCTTCTGCTAATTTAGGTTTGCCAGTGGCTGAAAAGCAATCATTGCTTGAATGTTCCGATGTAGAGGAGAAAGGATACATGCTGTTGGGTATGTTGAACAAAGAGTTGCAGATGATTGAAATCAAACAGTCCATTCAAAATAAAACACATGAAGGAATTGATCAGCAGCAGAAAGAGTATTTCTTGCAGCAACAGATCAAAGCTATTCAGGATGAGTTGGGCGATTCTCAATCGAAGTTCGTTGAAGAGCTAAGACAAAAAGCTGAGAATAAGAAGTGGACGAAGGAGGTGAAGGAAACCTTCGAAAGCGAATTGTCCAAGTTGGATCGTATGTCTCAGCATGCTCCTGATTACTCAGTTCAGCTGGCCTATTTGGAAACGATTGTTGGTTTGCCTTGGGGCGAATATACTAAGGATAGCTTGAATTTGCGTAATGTAAAGAAGATCCTGGACAGAGACCATTTTGGCATGGAGAAGGTGAAGGATCGTATCATAGAGCATTTGGCGGTTTTGAAATTGAAAAACGATTTGAAATCACCAATTATCTGTTTGGTGGGACCTCCAGGAGTCGGAAAAACTTCTCTAGGAAAATCCATTGCCGAGGCATTGAATCGTAAGTACGTTCGTGTCTCCTTGGGTGGATTGCATGATGAGGCTGAGATTCGTGGTCATCGCCGTACATACATAGGCTCAATGCCAGGACGTATCATTCAAGGTTTGCAGAAGGCAGGTTCTTCTAATCCAGTCTTCATCTTGGATGAAATTGATAAGGTAAACCATGATTTTAAGGGCGACCCTGAATCTGCTTTACTAGAGGTGCTCGACCCTGAACAGAATGTTGCCTTCCATGACAACTTCCTCGATATTGATTATGACTTGTCAAAGGTGATGTTTATTGCCACTGCGAATGATTTAAGTACGATTTCCAAACCTCTTTTGGATCGTATGGAGGTGATAGATGTAAGTGGTTATATTCAAGAAGAGAAGGTGCGCATCGCCTTAGACCACCTGCTTCCTAAGGAGAAGGAAAATCACGGATTGAAGGAAGACCAATTGGTGTTGAATGCTTCGCTGGTTGGAAAGATTATTGATGGATATACTCGCGAATCAGGTGTGCGTGAGTTGGATAAACAATTATGTAAACTTATTCGTAAAGTGGCTTATAAAATTGCCATGAAGGAAGAGTATGATCCAGTTCTTTCTGAAGAATCACTGACGGAGATGCTGGGACCTGTTCGCTTCTCTCGCGATAAGTATCAAGGAAATGAATATGCGGGTGTGGTGACGGGTTTGGCTTGGACTTCCGTTGGAGGTGAAATCTTGTTCGTTGAATCCAGCTTGAGTAAATCTAAAACACCTAAATTGACGTTGACGGGTAGCTTAGGCGACGTGATGAAGGAATCGGCTGTCATTGCATTGGAATATATCCGTGCACATGCAGATTATTGGAATATTGATCCTTCTGTTTTTGAAGAGTATAATATACATGTTCACGTGCCAGAAGGTGCAGTCCCTAAGGACGGCCCATCTGCGGGTGTTACGATGGTGACATCTTTGGTCTCTGCTCTGACGAAACGAAAAGTGCGTAAGGATTTAGCCATGACGGGTGAAATCACATTGCGTGGCAAGGTGCTTCCAGTTGGTGGTATTCGTGAAAAAATGTTGGCGGCAAAACGTGCGGGAATTAAGGATATTATTCTCTGTAAAGAGAATGAAAAGGATATTCTTGAAATAAAACCAGTCTATTTGAAAGGTCTGACATTCCACTATGTGGAGGATATCTGTCAAGTGACAGATTTCGCTTTGTTGGAAGAGAAATGTGAGAAATAACTTTTGATTGTGCTTGGGAGATGTATGTCTCGTACATGGTGTCTCCTGAGCACATTCTGTTTTGACAAGGAGTTTGGTTTTTAACTAAGTATGTTCTGATATTTTTAAGGCAAAACTACTATTAGCAAAAAAATCTTCTTAACTTTGCATCCGAAAAATAAAGACTTCAATTAGTATTAAGTATAAATGTCATTCTCATGAGATTAAAACAGTTTTTTTGTATCCTTGCATTCATATTTGGGGAATTTCAGATATGTTCGGCGTTGAAGATAAATGAGGTTATGCCATGTAACTTGTCCACTTATATGGAACGCGATTATTTTAATTTTTCGGGTTTCGTGGAACTCTATAATGGAGAAGCTGATACCGTATCTCTTCAGTCTTGGTCGCTTGTTCATTATAAACTGAAAAAAGATAAAAGTTATGAGTTGAAATGGTCGTGGGATATTACGAGAGATATCAACCTTCCTCCTCATTCTTATTCTTTGATTTGGATGGATGAACAGGATAAGGGAACTCATTCCCCTTATAAATTGGATGCTGATGGTGGATATCTTTTGATTTACAATCAAGGATCATTGGTGGATTCTTTGGCATATGGCGAGATGGATGCACATGTCTCCTTTGGTCGATATGAAGGAGAGGAGGGGTATATGGAACCTACACCAGCAAAGAAGAACAAACTTGCGTATGTTGGCTTGTTGAAAAATGCTCGTTGCAAAAAAGTTAAGACTGATCTTACACCGGGTATCTATACAGATCCATTTTATTTAACTCTATCATCTAACACATCTGATGCGGAGATATTCTATACAACAGATGGTACAGAACCTTCTCGGAAGAATGGAAAGAAATATGCCTCACCTCTTTATGTGGATCAAAATCTCATATTGAGAGCTCGTGCCTATAATGATGATCTGATGCCTAGTAAGATTATCTCTGCCACATATCTCTTCCCGGATGAGAAACATGAAAAATGTGGAGGTTATAGTGTTCCGATTGTGTCGTTGATTGTGGATAGTCTATATTTCTATGACGATTCGCTTGGCATTTATATAAAAGGGAAAAATGGTGCTTATGGAGAAAAGAATTGCACCTCATCGAAAGCTAACTATAACAGAGATTGGAAAAGACCAGTGAATTTCGAATATATTGTGGATGGGGTACAAGTTTTGACACAAGAGGTGGAAGCTTCCGTTGAAGGAGGATGTTCAAGAACGAATCAGACTAAGAGCTTGGAGTTGAAAGCATCCAAAAAGACGGGTGATAAGGATTATGACTATTACTTTTTCCAATCGAAGCCTGATATAAAACACCAGACACTCTATTTGCGTAATGGTGGTACCGCATATAGTAAAGTTCGCTTTAGAGATGGATTGATGCAAACCTTTGCTGTTGGTATGAATGTCGATTATCAAGCTTATCAGCCTGTTGCATATTATTTGAATGGCAAATATGTTGGTTTGATGAACTTGAATGAAAGAACAAATGCTGACTATCTTAAGGCTAATTACGATTTGGATGAGGATGAGATTGATTTGATTACTATCTCAGATCAGCGTGGAGTACGGGTTTCGAAAGGGGATAAAGTGGCATATGATGAGTTGGTCAACTATTTGTCGAATACGGATCCTTCCGATAGCTCTTATTATCGTGGTGCGTGTGATAGAATGGATATGGAGGAATACATGGATTATCAGGTGTTCGAACAATTCATGGTAAATACAGATTGGCCGGGGAATAACACTAAGATGTGGAGAGAAAAAAATGGAGGTAAATTCCGTTGGATCCTGATGGATACAGATTTCGGATTAGGCCTTCCTGGTTATGAGTATATGAGTACTTCTAACAAGAATATGTTGAATTGGTGCCAAGGAAAAGGCTCTACTCAGTGGGCAAATTCATCGAAATGGATGACCGTGATATTTTCCAATTTGAGTAAAAACTTAGAGTTTAGAAAGAAATTCGTCACCTGTTTTCAAAACCATTTGGCAACGACCTTTTCTCAAGATCGCATAAATGCAGTGTTTGATAGTATCACCGCTATTGTGGATCAGGAGTATTGCGCATCATTTAATTCGTCAGCTATCACAGCTACTAATTCGATGCGTACGTTTGCCCTTGCACGGGAACGATACATTCCAAATCAATTGATTGCCTATTTGGGTGAAACGGATGTGAAAGATGTCAAATCACTACCAATGACGTTGTGTTATTATAATGAGGAAAGTCAGGAAGCCACTTTGTTGACAGATGATCCGATGCTTAGCGTTGGACTATATTCTGTCAATGGACAATTGCTCGCAGAATGGTCTCCATACGATACCTATTGGAGTCAAAACATGTCAGCTTACCAGAATGGCGTATATCTGCTACGTGTCGTGTTTGACAAGGGGATAGTCACTAAGAAGTTAGTGAAGCAAGAATAAGATGGTCATGTTATTTCAGCGTGTCAACAGACGTCAGATCGGATAGTAGTTGGTTTATCTGAGGTAGAATAGCCGTTCGATTGTCGTTCATTATTACAAAGTCCGCTAAGTCTCTTTTTTTCTCGTCGTCCATTTGATTCTTAATCCGTGCCTCTATTTGTTCTTGCGTGGCATTGTCGCGTTGCATAGCTCTTTGTATACGGATGGGTAGGGGAGCATAGACCATAATGGAATAATCAACTCTTTTGTTTAATCCAGATTCAAATAACAAGGCACATTCAGTGGCGATGATAGTAGAGTTTTGCGTTTCCGCCCATCGACAAAAATCTTTTCCGACAGCTGGGTGTATGATGTGGTTCACTTGTGTGATGAGATTTTTATCATGAAAGATTTTTTCGGCCATTAACTTGCGGTTGAGTGAACCATCGGCAAAATAGATTTCTTTTCCTAAGATTTGTATTAGTTCGGATTTTAAAGATTCATCCGTAATGATAATTCGTTTGGATTCATCGTCGGCATTGTAAACAGGAATGCCTTTTATTTGTAAAATATTGGATACAATAGATTTGCCAGAGCCAATGCCGCCAGTGATGCCTATGAGTGTTTTTTTCATCATTCCTCGGGTTTTTCCTCGATGATAAAATCGACGGTTTCTGGTTTGAGTTGTATGCCGAAGATCTCTTTAGGTGCATCTTTCACATTGACTGTGATTTTCTTTTGATCACCAGCCTTTGCATCATTATAATCCACAACGAAATTGAAGGAAGATGCATCGATTTTCTCATAATTGCTTAATCCAACACGGAAATTAACTGTGACGGAGGATGGGAATATTCTGAGTGCCCGATCCTTAGGCAAGTGTGTGATGGAAATGGGTGCTTGAATACTTTTCTCTGTGAATCGTTCCGTCTTGATGGTGATGTGAATGATGGAATCAGAGAAGGTAATATGTGGAATGCTTTTTAGTTTCACCTCAATTAGGGCGGTGTCTTTTATGTTTGTTTGTTTAATGGTTTCAGAAAAAACACTGTCCAATTCTTCTATGCTAGCTTTTGAACCGTAAGCAATGACTTCCTTGGGCTCGATTTGAATTGAGTCGCAGTAAATGTATTGCTGTGCTAATTCGAAACTTCCATTAATTTTTACGGGTACTTTTTTCTCTGAAAGTTTCTCGATTTCAAAGGCGATGGTTTCGGGTAAGATTTTGGCGATTGATACTTCCGCCTTGATCTGCTTTTGTAGTTTGTTGGATAAATTTTTTGTATAGATTGTTTGTTTGCCTTTATCCATTTGTGACATATCTATTTCTACTGGTTGAAACGTATGTCCGATACGATACATCACCAAACTTGTTCCTTGTCCGTTGATAGTGACGTGTAATGTCTTGGGCAAATCTTGAGAGATAACGAAACCATTGGGTAGATTCACGTATTCAACGGGAATGCTAACCATGGTTTCGTATTTGTTTCTCAACTTGTGTAGAAGCCATAAAGAAGCAGATAGAAAAAGAAAGAATGTGAATATCAAAAGGTCTTTGGTCGTCAGAAACTCGTTGAAGTTTTTGACAATCTTCTGAAACTCTTTTTCTATGATTTCTTTATTTATTGGCATCTGAAAATTCGTTTAGAAAGAACTCCTTTATTTTTGAGCCGGTGTGTTAGTCCCGGCAGCGGTTGTGTCTTGGAAAACAGAGTTTTTGTCAACCTTAACACATACGTTATTAGCGATTTCTATGATGATGCAATTGTCTTTGATCTCTTTCACTTTCCCGTATAGTCCGCCACCAGTGACAACAGCGTCTCCAACAATTAGAGAGTTTCTGAATTGGTCAATGGCCTTTTGCTTCTTTGATTGTGGTCTCATGATGAAAAAGTAGAAGAAGACGATCATGAGAACGATCATAATCATTGGACTTCCCAAAAATCCTCCTTGCTCAGGAGCAGCTTGTAATAAAATCGACTGTAACATAGGATTTATTTTTTGTAGTTATTAATATATGCGACTTTTGTTATTTTCTTTTCGTTGGTCAACTCTTTTACAATTGCGTCGAGGACGCCGTTGATGAAGTTGCTACTTTTGTTTGTACTGTAAGCTTTAGCGATTTCCAAATACTCATTCATTGAGACATTGACTGGAATAGACGGGAAAGAACAAATCTCGGCCAAGGCAGTCTGCATGATGATGGTATCCAAGAAAGCAATTCTGTCAGCATCCCAGTTTTTGGTGTGCTTCGAAATCAATTCTTTGTAATCGTTTGCATTATAGATTGAATTTTTGAATAAGGTGACGGCGAAAGCCTCGTCTTCAGAATCCTTGAATTTTGGTAACAAAGGTTGGTCGGCACCGTTGGACTCTTCGAACTGCTTGATGGTTTTAACAACAAAGCTAACAACGATTTCCGCATCGTCATTCCAATAGATGGATAGATCCTCTAATTCCTTGCCGAGTAATTCGGAATCTGGGATGATGCGTTTGAAGATGTTTTTCCATAATTCTTTGTCATCTTCATACGTTGGATTGGCTATTGCTGCATATTCTTTCATCAAATCTGATTCGATGATTTGCTTGTGAATGTCTCTTGTTGCATTGCTGTCATTGTCCAACCATTCCACTTCATGTTCCTCTAAGTAAGAGATTAATTGTTTGTTTTGCTTTAATTGAGCAACAAAGCGATTGGTGGAAAGTTTGTTGTTTAGGTCAAATTCCTCTTGATCAATCTGTTTTCTTTCAATTTTTTTTTCGGCACAAGAGGTGATGTTGATAATCAACTGGAAAAAGTAATGATACAACTCGTAAGTTTTATCAATACTAAACATTAATTCTTCTTGGGCAGCAGCAAAATCGTTCGTTTCCTTCTGGTTCTTGTAGTATGAATACAAGACCTGAACGACCTTCATTCGGAGTAAGTTTCTGTTAATCATTTTTCAATACAATTCTTTGCTGCAAAATTACTTAATAATTCCGTATTTTTACTCCTTTTTATGAAAAAATGAGACAGAATGCATGCTGATTTCATTATGGCTAATCATGAATGTTATTGTTTTAACTTTTTGTTTAAACGGTGAATTTATAGAACTTACCTTAACATTACTCTTTAGATATGTAATTAGAATTGTGAAAAAAAAAGAATTAAATTTTCCTTGTTTTGATTATTGAAAATTACTAACAACTATTTTTTCGTAAAAAATTTTATATTACATTTGCCGACGAATTGGAAAAATGAATTTTTTCGTATTTGCAGTTCTGACAAGAGAATGTAAATGATTTTTTCAATTTTGAAGTATAAATTCATATTAAGAAAGAATGGCGTCATTAATAATCTTAGCTGGTTCTGTCGCTTTACTTATGTACGGTATGAAAGTCATGAGTGAAGGTCTGCAGAAAATGGCGGGTAGTAAACTCAGACATTTTCTGGGAACTATGACTACCAATCGAGTTTCCGGTATTCTAACAGGAGCTTTTATCACAGCAGCAGTTCAATCTTCAACGGCAACAACGGTGATGACCGTTAGTTTCGTGAGTGCAGGTTTGTTGACTCTGACACAGGCTATCTCTGTTATCATGGGTGCCAATATCGGTACGACTGTCACGGCTTGGATTATGGTGCTGGGAGGCTCTGGAAATTACATGCAATATGTTGTTTACAGTGCAATCGTTGTGGCCATTGCGTGTATTTATTCTAATAAAAGTAGAAATATGGGCGAGTTTATTATGGGACTCGCCTTGTTGCTTTTAGGTCTCACCACATTGAGTGCCAATGCGAAAGGTATGCACCTTGATCAAAATGAAACGGTTCAGGCTGTTTTCGGATCAATGAGTAGCCATGGATATTGGTCCTATTTGCTTTTCTTGCTTATCGGCGGACTCTTAACATTCTCGGTACAAAGTTCGGCTGCTATTATGGCTATCACCATGACATTGTGTACTACTGGTGTTTTGAATATTTACATGGGAATTGCTCTGGTGTTGGGCGAGAATATTGGTACAACGGTAACGTCTAATATCGTGGCTCTCTCTGCATCGACACAGGCGAGACGAGCAGCTATGGCCCATATGGTATTTAATGTTTTTGGTGTGGCTTGGATCTTTACAATATTCCCTTATTTCGTGGATTTTGTTTGCTCTTTGGTCAATGTGGATCCTCATTCTCCTGCATCTGACAAATCCGTGTTGGCAATGGTGCTTGCTGCATTCCATACGTCTTTCAATTTATGCAATGTGATGATTCTGGTTTGGTTTGTTAAGCCATTGTCTAGATTGGTAAGTGTTATCATCCCATCCAAATCAGAAGAAGAGGACGAGTCAAGACTTATGTACATCAGTGGCGGTTTATTGTCCACTTCCGAGTTGTCTATCTTAGAGGCAAAAAAAGAAATCATACTTTTCGCAGAACGTTGTCAGAAAATGTTCCATTTTGTTCCTGAATTGTTGCATATAGAAAAAGGAGATGACTTTAATAAGTTGTTTAGCCGAATTGAAAAATATGAAAATATCACAGACGATTCGGAAATCCGTATCGCCGACTATCTTAACAAAGTCTCAGAAGGACGTTTGAGCGCTGAGAGTAAAACGGAAATCCAACATATGATGCGACAAGTTTCTGAGTTGGAAAGTATTGGTGATAGTTGCTATAACTTAGCAAGAACAATCAGACGAAAGAGACAAAATTCTTCAAAAGTTGATTTCACAGAAAAACAGCTCGAACATATTCATAACATGTTTAAATTGGCTGATTCTGCCCTTACACAAATGATCTATATTGTAAAGGCTACAGATTTGAAAGAATCTGACATTAATAAATCACTTAATATCGAAATGGAAATCAATAACTATCGAAAACAACTTAAGAATCAGAATATTGTGGATATTAATGAAAAGTTGTATGATTATCAGATGGGCGTCTATTACATGGATATGATTTCAGAATGCGAAAAACTAGGTGATTATGTGATTAATGTAATAGAAATTGCTGGTCCGAAGAAAACAACTTATTAAAAGATGTTAAATGCTTATATAAAGTTCTGAAATAATGTAAAAATGAAAGTTGTGTGCTTTTTCATATTATAAGAAACTTTATATTTGCGCTGAATTTAAAAAGGTGTTACAGCCATGTTGAAACTTTTCTTGTTGACATTATCGATTGTCGTGATATCTTTCGCATTGTTAGGTGTCAAGATTCTTATTTCAAAAAAAGGAAAGTTTCCTAATACGCACGTAGGAGGGAATAAAGCACTGAATAAACGTGGTGTTTATTGTGTTCAGACCCAGGATTACATGGAATATAATAACATAAAAACGAATTCCCAACATAGAAAATTAAACAAACAAAACAAATAAGTTTCATGAAAAATTTTAATATAATAGCTTTGTCAATCTTGGCGTTGGCGGTTATAGGTTTGTATGTTATGCATTTCTCCTCAAAAGGTGAATGCGCTGAGTCGGTTGATGATGCAAACACTAAGGATTCTCTTGCTATCCTTCCTGAAGATTCATTGATTGTTAAGAAAGACACTGCATACCCTATTGCGTATGTGAATGTGGGTAAGTTACAAGAGAGCTTGCAAACGTATGATTTCTATAAAAAATGGAATGAAAAACTTTTGCAAAAAGAGGCTAAATCCACTAAGGAGTTAAAGAGTGCACAACAAAAGTTGGCAACAGAGTTGGAAGTGTTCCAACAAAAATATCAATCAGGTGGATTCTTGACAAAGGAGTCGTTTGAACAAGAACAGAATCGTTTGTACTCAAAAAATCAAGAGTTGCAACAACTACAACTTCGATTGGAGCAGGATTTTGCTAATGAGCAGTTGAAACTGACCAAACAGTTGATGGATACGATCGATACTTTCTTCAAAAGTTATAATCAAGATCGTAAATACAAGATGATTATTAATAGTGCTGATCTATTGTATGCTGATGAAGCATTGGACATTACCTCAGATGTATTGTCTCAACTAAATGATAGATATAGCAAGAAAAAATAACATAAATTGGGTATGTGATTTAATAAGGTTGGCGCTTTCGTCCAACCTTATTTTTTTGTAAGTTTGCAAAGTGAAAATGATAATGTTGATAAAATAATAATATAAAATGAAAGAAAAATTGTTTTCAGCGCTTCCGTACAAGGTGGCAGACATGAATTTGGCTGATTTTGGTAGAAAAGAAATTGAATTGGCGGAAAATGAGATGCCTGGTTTGATGGCTCTTCGTGAAAAGTATGGTAAACAAAAACCTTTGAAGGGTGCTCGTGTTTCTGGTTCTCTTCATATGACTATTCAAACGGCTGTTTTGATTGAAACATTGGTTGAATTGGGTGCTCAGGTTCGTTGGGCAAGTTGCAATATATTCTCCACACAAGATCATGCCGCTGCTGCAATTGCTGCTGCAGGCGTGCCTGTCTTCGCATGGAAGGGCGAGTCTTTGGATGAGTATTGGTGGTGTACGTTACAAGCTCTTAATTTTGGTGACGGACTGGGTCCTAACATGATTGTGGATGATGGTGGTGACGCTACTTTGATGATTCATCTCGGTGCAGATGCAGAGAAAAATCCATCCATATTGTCTCGTAAGGCTGAAAGCGAGGATGAAATTGAATTACTGAAAATATTGGGTGAAATCCAAAAGGAGAAACCTGATTATTTTAGTAAGATGATTACTGGAATAAAGGGCGTTTCAGAAGAGACTACCACGGGTGTTCATCGTCTTTATCAAATGGAGAAAGAGGGTAAACTTCGTTTCCCTGCCTTTAATGTGAATGATTCTGTTACAAAATCTAAATTTGATAACTTGTATGGTTGCCGTGAATCATTGGCAGATGGCATCAAACGTGCAACGGATATTATGGTTGCAGGAAAAGTCGTAGTGGTCTGCGGTTATGGTGATGTGGGTAAAGGATGCGCTCATTCCATGCGCTCATACGGTGCTCGTGTGTTGATTACAGAGGTGGATCCAATCTGTGCGCTTCAAGCAGCTATGGAGGGTTACGAAGTCGTTACCGTGGAAGATGCTCTTCCTTATGGAGATATCTACGTGACAACTACTGGTAATATTGATGTTATCACCATTGAGCACATGGCTAAGATGAAGAGTTATGCCATCGTTTGTAATATCGGTCACTTCGATAGTGAAATACAAGTGGCTAAGTTGAAACAATATCCAGGCATTAAGTGTCGTAACATTAAGCCTCAGGTGGATCAATATTTCTTCCCTGACGGACATTCTATCATCCTTTTGGCTGATGGACGTTTGGTTAACTTGGGTTGTGCTACGGGTCACCCTTCATTCGTGATGAGTAACTCATTCACCAACCAAACATTGGCTCAGATTGAATTGTTTACTAAAAAATATGAGGTGGGGGTTTATTGCTTGCCTAAACATCTAGATGAGGAGGTTGCTCGTCTTCACCTTGCTAAAATCGGTGTGAAATTAACTAAGTTGACACCAGAACAGGCTGCTTATATCGGTGTCACTGTTGATGGACCGTATAAGTCTGAATGGTATCGTTATTAATCATTGACGAATGGATAAACTAACTATTTCATGCAATGTCACTATTTTGACATTTGATGAATTAAATGATATGGAAAAGAATTTGGTCGTGGCGGCACAAAATGCCACGACCAATTCTTATTCTCCCTATTCTCATTTCTCTGTTGGTGCGGCTGTCCGTTTGTCAGACGGGTCTGTCTATACAGGAAATAATCAGGAAAATGCCTCTTATCCATGTGGACTATGTGCGGAAAGAACTGCGCTTTACTATGCAAATGCGCAACATCCGAATACTCCAGTGAAAGCTATAGCCATTGCGGCTAAGAACGCTGATGGTTTTCTAAAAACACCCATCACCCCATGTGGTGCGTGTAGGCAATCGTTGTTGGAAACGGAAAATAGATTTCATCAGAAGATAACTGTGTATTTGTATGGTACAGAGGGCATATATCGTGTGGATAGTATTGCGGATCTTTTGCCATTGCAGTTCACTTTATAAATTATACCTATGAGTCAGAAAGTGTCGGTACGTGATAAGGAGATTACCAAAACCAGTGTGGTTGGTATAATCACAAATGTTTTTTTGTCAGTCTTTAAGGCTATAGTTGGTTTGCTGGCCAACTCTATTGCTATTGTTTTGGATGCTGTCAATAATCTCAGTGATGCGTTGTCGTCTGTCATCACCATCATAGGAGTTAAGATTGCACATAGAAAACCCGATAAGAAACATCCCTATGGGCATGGTCGGGTAGAATATCTGAGTGGTATCATCATTGCTTGTATTGTCTTTGCTGCTGGTGTGCTTTCCCTTATAGAATCTATAAAGAAAGTATTGGAGCCAGAGGTGGCCAACTATTCGTTTGTCACTATATTGATTGTTTGTGTGGCGATTGTCACGAAAATAATCTTAGGACGTTATGTAAAACGCCAAGGAGAAAAGTATCGTTCGGATGCTTTGATTGCATCGGGAGCAGATGCCTCGTTTGATGCTATTATTTCTGCATCTACATTGGTGGGCGCTATTGTCACTATGCTTTGGGGCATTTCAATTGATGGATATATAGGTGCGATTATCTCCATTTTCATTATAAAGGCGGGAGTGGAATTGATTACACAACCGGTGAGTCAGATGTTGGGTGCACGTGCCAATGTGGAGTTGACAAAGAGCATTAAGGAACAGATAAAAACGATTGATGGTATATTGGGAGCGTATGATTTAGTGTTGCATGATTACGGACCCGATAAGGTGATTGGTTCTGTTCATGTCAGTGTTGATGATAAACTCACTGCGCGTGAAATTCATCTCTTGACACAACGAGCGCAACAGCATATCTACGAACAGTTTAGTATTTATCTTACATTCGGTATTTATGCGGTATGTAATGGAGACGATGAAGTGGGACACATGCAGAATGAGTTGATGAATATTGTTAATCCTATTGAAGGTGTCATTCAAACGCATGGTATATTCATAGATGTGGAGCGAAAAAGAATCTCATTCGACGTGGTGATGGATTTTAACGTACCCGATCGAGAATTGTTTGTCAAACAGATTATAGAACGTGTTAAGGAACGTTTTAATGAATATCAGGTATCTGTTAATTTGGATGTAGATTATTCTGATTAACGTTTTAGTAGATTTTTGTAGAGGCTATTATTGGTGATATAGAACGCATCTATAAAAAAAAGAGTCATCCGAAGATGACTCCTTTCAAGTTCACGATTCCTATTTCCCAAAATATCTTTTGTATAACCCTTCGAAACCTTTTCCATGACGGGCTTCGTCTTTAGCCATTTCGTGAACTGTGTCATGAATAGCGTCCAGATTCAATTCTTTTGCGCGTTTTGCGATTCTCATCTTATCTGCGCATGCTCCAGATTCCGCATTCATGCGTTTATTCAAATTCGTTTTAGTGTCCCATACTACATCACCTAAAAGTTCTGCAAATTTAGCTGCGTGCTCAGCCTCTTCCCATGCATATCTTTTGAATGCCTCAGCAATCTCTGGATAACCCTCTCTGTCGGCTTGACGGCTCATAGCAAGATACATACCTACTTCTGAACATTCGCCGTTAAAGTGAGCATTCAAATCTTTAATCATCTCATCGTCGCATCCTTTTGCTACACCGATTTCATGTTCTGTTACAAATGATAATGCTTCAGACTCATCTAGCTTTTTGAATTTGGATGCTGGAACCTTACATTGAGGACATTGTGCTGGAGCCTCGTCTCCTTCGTGGACATAACCACATACTGTACAAATGAATTTAGCCATAATAAAATATAATTAATTTTTTTGTGTAATTAGTTTACCTTTTTGCATTCCCCACATATACCTTTCATGTATATGTGTGTCTGGTGAATCTCACATCCCATATCGTTGCACACTTTGGGTGCCATTGTTATTTCCATGTCGACGATTTTACCGCACTGGGTACAAATCAAATGAGCATGGTCGGATGTGTCGCCATCAAAATGAGCATTCTTTTCATCAATACTCAGATTCAATACAGCACCCTTCTCTTCAAATAACTTCAATGTGTTATAGACCGTCGTCTTTGAAAGAGTCGGATTGTCATCCTTCAGAGCATTGTATATTTCATTCGACGTAGGGTGTGTCCTGTTGTTTAAGAGATAGTCCATGATGACTATTCTCTGAGAGGACGGTTTGATGTCGTATTTTAGTAAATGCTCATAAGCTGTCATTGTTTGTAATAAGTTTTAATTTGTAATCGTTACAAATTTATAATAAATATTTAAAACTACCAAATAAAAATGATGGAAATTGTAAAAATGAATAAAAGAGGACGATTAATAATGAAGATGGATTTGTGATGCGCCTAATTTATTTTATATTTGTATCAACATAGATTATTAACTTAAATTTTATTTTACGAAACAGA
>CACZUS010000042.1 GCA_902784425.1 uncultured Bacteroidales bacterium | reverse complement strand
GGAGTCTCCGTCTTGGTCTCTGTGGTGAGTTTAGTGGTGACGTTAAGTAAATAATAGATCGCTTGTATAATGGATAAGAATAATGAAAAATATAAGACGTACGGCACTGATGAAGAGGTGGATTTGAAAGAATATCTCTTTTATTTCCTTGCTCATTGGAAAGAGTTCGTCATTTCATTGGGTGTCTGTTTGGTTGCTGCTATATTATATCTGTATTGTGTAATGCCTATTTATCAGGTGACGGCCACTATCATGGTGCGCGATGAGAAACGTGGTGGTGACTTTATGACAGAGCTTTCTGTTTTTGATGGAATCAATGCAATGACCAATTCTAACACGGATAATGAGGTGGAGGTTTTGCGCTCGAAAACATTGATTAAAAATGTGATTTATACAACACAAATTTATAAGGACTATTTAGGAAAGAAAACAGTCAAATCGGTCGATTTGTTTAGTAATTCACCTATCTATTTGGCAGATTCCTTGTTCGATGTGAAAAACTTTAAGGAAGCTTATCTGCTGAATGTAGAGGTGGAGTCTGAATCGGAGTTTAGAGTCCGTGTTACTTACAAGGAGGAGGAAATTTTCGATTCCATTTATACCTCTTGTCCGATGGAGATTCCTACCCCTGACGGACCTTTGGAACTGATTTGCAATGATTTTGATGATATGATGGAATATGATGAGTTTGAGATTTCCATCACACCTCCTGTGCAGTTGGCACGTACCTATCTGAAAAATCTGAACATACAGACTGTGAGCAAGAACTCCTCTGTCGTTAATTTGAAGTTAAACACGACGAATGTAGATAGAGGTATCGTGTTTCTAAACTCGTTGATTTCTCTTTATAATGTTTCGGCTATAGAAGAGAAAAACGAGGTGGCAGCCAAAACAGCGGAGTTTATCAATGATCGTGTTGTTATGTTGTCGAAGGAGTTGGGCGATACGGAGAAGAATTTGGAGAAGTACAAGAAAAAGGAGGGTTTGACAGATTTGCCGTCTAATGCGCAGTTGTATGTTCATCAGGGAGCGGAATATGAGCAAAAACGTGTGGAGAACGAGACACAGTTGAACTTGGTTCGGTCGTTGAAGAATTATCTGAATGATGAAAATAACCGCGGTTCTGTGATTCCAGCCAATGTGGGATTGACGGATGCTGGATTGGTGAGTCAAATCAATCAATACAATAATTTGTTGTTGGCTAGAAATCGCTTGATGCGTTCTACTTCAGAGAACAACCCTGTCGTTCTGCAACAGACGTCGCAGATAGAGGGCTTGTATGATAACATACGTCTTTTGGTGATGAATGCGGAGGAGGGACTGAAAATAACGCAGTCGGATTTGAGAAAGCAGTATGACAAGTACCGTGGATTAATCTTCAACATCCCTACGCAAGAGCGACTCTCTGTCGAGATTGAACGTGAACGTCAGATACAACAACAATTGTTCTTGATGTTATTGCAGAAAAGAGAAGAGAATGCGTTGGCAATGGCTGCAACGGTCAATAAGGCTAAGGTAGTCGAGGAGTGTTTGGCAGAACCTAAGCCTATAGAACCAAAAAAGAGCATCGTCTTTTTATTTGCTTTCTTCTTGGCTATGATTATCGCTTCGACAATTGTTCTTCTGAAAAAGTATTTCAATGTGAAGATAGCCAACTCAAGCGATTTGGAGCGTGACTCGTTGACAAAATTGCCTATTCTGGTGGATATGCCGTTTTTCCGTGATGATTTGGATGAAAAAGAGTTGGAACGTCAGAAAGTGGAGGCTTTCCGTCACTTGCGTACTAATATGCAGTTTATGCTAAGGGAGAAAGATGACAAGGTGATTTTGTTTACAAGTTTTGTGGCGAATGAAGGAAAAACATTTGTTTCGGCTAATACCGCTATTTCGTTTGCTTCGCTCGACAAGAAAGTGGTTGTTGTGGGTGCCGATATACGTAATCCGGAATTGACCAACTTCTTCGGGGAAAATGATAAAAAAGGATTGTCTACGTATCTCTCGTCGGACAATGTTTCTGTTGATTCCTTGATAAAACCTACTAAATATACCAATTTGGATTTCATTACGGCGGGTCCTGTGCCTCCTAATTCCACTGAATTGCTTTCTTTGCCACGGTGGGATAAATTGATAGAGGAATTGAAAAAACGATATGACTATGTCTTGATCGATTCTGCTCCAGTGGCTATTGTCTCCGATACCTTGGTGTTGGGTAGGGTGGCAGACCTGACATTATTCATCTTCCGAGCTAATTCATCGAATAAGAATTGGTTTAACAGCATTAACAAATTAGCCGAAATGAATCGCTTGAATAATGTTGCCATAGCGGTCAACTGTGTAGTCTCAAACAAAGGTGTTTTGGGATATGGATCAAAGAGCTATGGCTACGGTTATGGTTACGGCTATGGCTACGGTTATGGATATGGCTACGGAGACTATTCTGGTGTGAACAAAAAACTAAATAAGAAAAAAAATAGGTAAATGCACCTACTTTTTGTAATTTTGCATTCCCAAAGTTTGGTTTTCTATGCTTTGTGTTGTTCCTGCTAAAATTTTTTAGTTGGAATAAGTTGAATATGAATGAATTAATTGGGAAAATGAATTGTTTTCCCTTAAATGTAATCATAGAGGTATGAGCGATCAACGGTACAATCTTCGTGGAGTGTCCGCCAGTAAGGAGGATGTCCATAATGCGATTAAAAACATCGACAAAGGTATTTATCCTAAAGCTTTCTGTAAGATTATTCCTGATATTTTAGGAGGTGATCCTGAATATTGCAATATCATGCATGCGGATGGTGCGGGTACGAAGTCATCATTAGCATATATATATTGGAAAGAGACGGGTGATTTGTCGGTTTGGAAAGGTATCGCCCAAGATTCGTTGATTATGAATATAGATGATTTGTTGTGTGTGGGTGCTACTGACAATATTTTGGTTTCATCTACCATTGGTCGCAACAAATTATTGGTTCCAGGAGAAGTGATTTCAGCCATCATCAATAGTACGGATGAACTTTTGGCAGAATTGCGTGAAATGGGAATCGGTGTTTATGCAACAGGAGGAGAGACGGCTGATGTAGGAGATTTGGTTCGTACCATCATTGTGGATAGTACTGTTTCCTGTCGTATGAAACGTTCGGATGTGATTGATAATGCGAATATACAGGCTGGCGATGTGATTGTGGGACTTTCTTCATACGGACAAGCCACCTACGAAAAGGAGTATAACGGCGGTATGGGTAGCAATGGATTGACATCTGCTCGTCACGACGTTTTCGCTAAATATTTGGCAAAGAAATATCCAGAGAGTTTTGATGCAGCTGTACCAGATGAGTTGGTTTATTCGGGTCAGTTAAAGTTGACGGATGCTGTAGCCAACTGTCCTGTAAATGCTGGTAAGATGGTGTTGTCGCCAACACGTACATACGCACCTATAATAAAAAAGGTGTTGGATGAGTTGAGACCATTCATTCATGGAATGATCCATTGCTCAGGCGGTGCACAGACCAAGGTGCTTCACTTTGTGGAGAATGTGAAGATTACGAAGAATAACATGTTCCCAATACCTCCATTGTTCAAGACCATTCAAGAGCAATCGGGTACGGATTGGAGTGAGATGTATAAGGTCTTCAATATGGGTCATCGATTTGAGATCTATCTGCCAAAGGAGAAGGCAGAGGATGTTATCCGTATCTCTAAGTCGTTTGGTGTTGATGCTCAGATTGTCGGTTTTGTTGAGGCTTCGGATAAGACACAACTGGTTATTGAGAGCGAGATGGGTAGATTCGAATATTAAGAATCATAGCAAAAGGAAAATTTAATTTTAATAATAAATAAAATGACAAACGTAGTAATTTTTGGTGCTCCTGGTTCAGGAAAAGGAACTCAGAGCGAGAATATCATCAAGAAGTATGGTTTCAAACACTTCTCAACAGGAGATATCTTAAGAAAGCAAATTGCAGACCAAACAGAGTTGGGTAAGATTGCTAAGACATTTATCGACGAAGGTAAATTGGTGACTGACGAGTTGATCATCAACATGTTGGATGCTGAATTAGAGTCTGTTGAAGGTGCAGAAGGTGTTATCTTCGATGGTTTCCCACGTACATACGCTCAGGCAGAAGCATTGAAGATGATGTTGAACAAACGTGGTACTGACGTTGCTGTTATGTTGAATATTCAAGTAAACGAAGAGGAGTTAATCAAACGTCTTTTGGAAAGAGGTAAAACATCCGGACGTTCAGATGACAACTTGGAGACAATCACAAAGAGAATCAAAACATACAACGAGCAAACAACTCCAGTAATTGATTTCTACAAGAAGGAAGGTACTTGCGTAGATATTAAGGGTGTTGGTTCTATTGATGAGATTTTTGCATCTATCTCTAAAGCTATTGATGCAGTTCGTTAAGACTATTTAAAGTAAAGGTCTATAATTTGTCAGACAAGAGTTTTACGATTTTTTAGATCTATCTAAAATCCATAAAAAAAAGGTGATGTTTTTGCATCACCTTTTTTGTGTTATATCTACAACTATTAGTTGTTTTCTGGACGAAGTTTTCTAACAACAGCACCAGCGCGCCACATTTCGCTATCACGAAGAGCAGCCAACTCTTTCTCCAATCCTGCACGATAGTCAGGTTTAGAGTTAGAATCGATAGAGATTTGAGCCTCTTGACCTGTGATAACTGAGTGATACAATTTTTGCATAACTGGTTTGATAGCATCATGGAAAGGACCCATCCAATCCAAAGCACCACGTTGAGCTGTAGTAGAACAGTTGGCATACATCCAATCCATTCCGTTCTCTCCGAATAGAGGGCCAAGAGATTGAGTCAACTCTTCAACCGTTTCATTGAAAGCCTCTGAAGGTGAGTGTCCGTTCTCACGAAGCACTTCATATTGAGCCAATAGCAATCCTTGGATAGCACCCATCAAAGAACCACGTTCTCCGGTTAAGTCGGAAGTAGCCTCTTTAGTGAAGGTGGTTTCAAACAAGTAACCAGAACCAACACCGATACCAAGTGCGATTACTTTTTCCCATGCATGTCCTGTTGCATCTTGATAGATAGCGTAAGATGAATTCAATCCACGTCCTTGTACGAACATACGACGAAGAGAAGTTCCAGATCCCTTAGGAGCGATCATGATAACATCTACATCTTTAGGAGGGACGATACCTGTGCGGTCGTTCCATGTGATGGCAAATCCATGAGAGAAATATAATGTTTTGCCTGGTGTAAGATATTTCTTAATTGTTGGCCAACACTCAATCTGAGCTGCATCAGACAACAAAAGTTGGATGATGGTAGCTCTTTTACAAGCCTCTTCAATACTGAATAAAGTTTCTCCTGGCACCCATCCGTCTGCAATCGCTTTCTCAAATGTTTTTCCTTGGCGCTGACCCACAATCACATTAAAGCCATTGTCACGTAGATTCATAGACTGTCCAGGACCTTGCACACCATAACCGATGACGGCAATAGTCTCGTTTTTCAAAACTTCACGAGCTTTCTCTAATGGAAATTCTTCGCGGGTAACGACATTCTCGATAACACCGCCAAAATTCATTTCTGCCATTTCGTTTTCTTTTTTACATTTGGGGTATCATCACCCCGATTATTACTAATTTTTCAAATGGAGTTCTGTATATCCATCTGTTTTTTTATTGTGCAAATTTACTATTTTTTATATTTAAATTCCTTAAAATGGAATACTTTTATTGAAAATATATCTTTTCTGTCTTTCCCTTTTTGCTTAACTTTGTCGAAATCAATTACGGTGTCCTTTAGATAATCACCGTTTAAACAAAAATTAGTATGAATTGTGTGCTTATTTGTGCATGACGAGATTTGAATAAATATTTAAAACATGAAAAAAAATAGATTTTGGGTGGGATTGTTTTCCCTTGCTTTTTCTGGTTCCGTATTTGCTCAGGGCTTGGAACCAATCGCCATGGATACGGCATTGCGTTATGGTATTCTAGAAAATGGATTGACCTATTACATTCGTCATAATGATGTAGTGCCTGATAGAGCAGATTTTTATATTGTGCAGAATGTGGGCGCTATTTTGGAGGAGGATAACCAAAATGGATTGGCTCACTTCTTGGAACACATGGCGTTTAATGGAACGAAAAACTTCCCTGGAAAACAGATTATCAATTATATGGAGTCCATAGGTGTTCAGTTTGGTAATAATATTAATGCGTATACCTCTTTGGATGAAACGGTTTATAATTTGAAATCTGTTCCTACAATTCGTGAGAGCATTGTCGATACGGCTTTGTTGGTGCTCCATGATTGGTCTGGTTTTATCTCGTTGGAAGGTCCTGAGATTGACAAGGAGCGGGGAGTGATCCGTGAGGAGTGGCGTACGCGCATGAATGCCAATCGTCGCATTTGGAAGGCTTCCTTGCCAATTTTATACCCTAATTCACAATATTCAAAACGTGATGTGATAGGCGATACCGCCATCATTAACAATTTTGCGCATGATACGTTGCGTGCTTACTATCATCGTTGGTATCGACCTGATTTGCAGGCTATTGTTATTGTCGGTGATGTGGATGTGAATCGCGTGGAAAACAAGATAAAGGAGATGTGGAGGGATATTCCTAAGAGAGTGAATCCGGATGTTCGCAAAACTTATCCTGTCTATCCGAATGAAAAACCAATCATTGCCGTTTTGACCGATGAGGAGGCTAAGACTTCGAGAGTGGAGATTAAATATCGTCATGAACCAATGCCTGATCGGGTGAAAGCAAGCATGGTCGGTTATATGATGTTGTTGACGTATAACCTTATTGAAAACATGGTAAGTGATCGCTTGGATGAGATGGCTGCCAAGGCAGATGCTCCATTTGCTGCTGGATATGTGGGTTACGGAGAAGAGGTGCGTCCGATAGATGCCTTTACTCTTATCGCAGTCCCTAATGAGGGAAAAGAAGAACTGGCTTTTGAGGCTTTGTTGATGGAAGCAGAACGCATTAAACGCTATGGCTTCTCTCAGTCTGAGCTAGATCGCGCTAAACTCAATCTGTTAACGAGTTATCAGAAAGCATACAACGAGAGAGCCAAGACGAAAAATGGCTCTTATGTAAATGAATATGTGCGTAATTTCTTGGATTTCTCTCCAGTACCTGGTATCGAATGGGAGTATGAACATTCTAAGGAAATCATGTCTATGCTCACACTCGACATGGTGAATGAGGTGGCTAAGAAATTTGTCACAGATCGTAATCAAGTGGTGGAGATGTCGGGACCTAAGAAAGAATCTGTTAAGTTCCCATCTGAGACTCGTATTCTTGAAATGTTGACGAATATGAAGAGCATGGATGTGAAACCATACGAGGAGAAGGCGATTGATACTAAGTTGATTGATGGTAAGTTGAAGGCTCAAAAGGTGAAGAAGGTCTCTCAATGTCCTGCGATTGCAGGTGTGACAGAGTGGGTGTTGGGCAATGGAATGCGTGTGATTATTCAGCCAACACAGTTGAAGGAGGATGAGATTCTCATCTATGGATTCAGTAAGGGTGGAACATCTAAAGTCTCCAATGCAGAGGATTTGGTCTCTGCTAGTTTGTGTTCTTCCATTGCATCAAACAATGGTATGGGTAAGTTTAATCAAACCGATTTGTCAAAGGCCCTTGCTGGAAAATATGTTAGCTTACGCTCTTCTGTAGGTACTTACGATGAGAGTTTCTCTGGTAATTCGACCGTGAAAGATTTTGAGACATTGTTGCAGTTGGTATATCTGACCTTTAAGGGTACTCGTAAGGATGACGAGAGCTATGCAGCTTTGATAAACCAATATCGTGCCGTATTGGCAAATGCGGATAAAGATCCAAATAGAGCTTTCCAAGATACGATTAGAAACGTTGTGAACAACTATCATCCAAGAAGTTTCTCCATCGATTTGAAACGCTTGGAAGAGGTGTCGCAAGAAAAAGCCCTGAAAATCTATGATGATCGATTTGAGGATCCGAAAGATTTCATTGTATACTTGGTGGGTAATTTGAATTTGGATTCTATTCGTCCTGCAGTAGAGACCTACTTAGGAGGCATTCCACAACAAAAGAAGATGAAGGAAGAGGATTGGACAGATTTGGGCGTTCGTGTGCCTAAGGGTAAGATTATCAATCGATTTGAAAGAGAAATGCAGGTGAACAAGACATCTAATTATGTGTTGTTCTCGGGCGACTTTGAATTCACGTTAAAAAACAGACTTACCTTGCAGTTGATTGCTGATATCTTGGATATACGTTACTTGGAGTCGATGCGTGAAGATGAGGGAGGAACATACGGTGTGAGCGTAAGATCATCGTTGAGCAATATTCCAGTTAATAGAGGTTCATTACAGATGACCTTTGATACAGATCCTAAGTTGGAGGAGAAGTTAATGACTTTGATTCATGAGGAGATAGAGAAACTGATAGCAGAGGGACCTATTGACAGTGATTATAATAAGGTGAAGGAAAATCTTCGGAACAAGTATACAGAGAATCAAAAAGAGAACAAATGGGTTTTGAATGCATTGGTCTCTTATTATAAAGATGGCTTTGATCTTCGTAAGGATTACATATCTGTATTGAATTCCATTACCAAGGAGGATATTCAACGAGTATTGAAGAGTCTGATAGAACAAGGAAACGAGATTAAAGTGATCATGGCGGCTAAGCAATGATTAAATCCTTCTATAGCTATATCTCCATTTCGGTATGGGATATGCTACAATAAAACAAAGTAAAGACGACCATCTCTATATCAACACGGAGATGGTCGTCAAACTAATAGGGGAATTGTTCAAAAAATGTATATTTGCAAATTAACAGACCAAAGAGAGAATTATGATAAAGCCATCATCCAAGGTTTGTGACCACGAAAAATAAAAGAATATGAAAAGTTTTATCAGTATGGCTATTGCAGCCATTGCCGTCCTTCTTGTGATGGAGGGATGCAAGAATAGCAATGTTAATATCCGTCAGATGGTAGGTACAATGGATGAGCCTGTGCCTTCCGACGTGATGCCCGACAGTATTCAGAAAGCTTTAAACAAGGCATTGCGGTTTCACAATCACTCTCTGATGAGTGACGAGGCGAACGAAATCTCCATTGAGTCCATCGACGTACTGACGCAGGAGAATTCATCCGAGGAGTTTTCCACGCAGGGCTATGGCATTGTTATCACCAAGGGTGCACAATCTGTCACATTCACTAACATGCGCAATACACGCCAACCGATGGCAAAGTATAATGCCCAGACGGGTGACTTGTGGCTCACAACAAGTGCCATGGAGGGTACGGGCGTGCATGTCGATTGGCTTCATCAGATACGTTTTGGCGAGAACGAGTTGGCGTATGTGAAAACTGAGGTTAATCCCTACGGTGTGCAACAGGAATTATTGAATCGAATGCGCTATACCATTGAGGGCGAAACCATTACGCTTTACGACGGCGATAAGCTGTTGGCGACCGTCACCAATACCGTTACGGATATGGGTGGCTTCGACAACGAGCAGCCCTTGTGGATTGGCGAACAACTGTACTATGACGTGAGCTGTGATGAACCGCAGGTTGTTTTCGTTCCTGGCGTGAAATACACCACAGGCCTTGTACTGACCTACGATGACATGCCGGAGTTGACTGCTCCTTTTACGATTGACGAAAATGGAATGTTCACCATTCATGAAATCTCAGTAAGGAGAGAATGAAACATTCTGACACAGTAATAAAGACTTGTCGATGGAAGTAAAAAGATAAATCATAGATAGTTAAAGTATGACAAACGTAAAGTTCATTACAATTGCAACTTTTTTAGTATGTTTCTTGCTATGCTCATGCGGTAATAGCAGGAAAGAGACAGAGAAGAATTCCAATCCGCAGATGGAAGCTAATGACTCTCTCAGGGTGGATAGTTCAGTTAGCGAGATTACGCCAGAGATGGCATTTGAGGGAGTGAACAACTACTGCCATCAGGAATATGATTGGAGCATTGCTGAGGAGAATCCTGACATCATGACTGTTACGATGGGAGAGGAATCGGGAACGGAATATCAGGTGGTTTTCCGAAGCTACACAGGTGCTTTGGTACATTTCTATGTGGACAAGAAAACGGGAAAGACGAGGATATTTGAGTCTGTTCCTTCAATGAATATCAAGGAGGAGAAGGGTTGCATTGACCTGCATAACTATCTTGGCAAGGGTATGGACTTGAAGACTACAGCCTCAAATAAAGAATCTTCAGAGACAAAGAATTCTCTTACGGGAAAGTTTGTTAGCGAGTATGATGGCAGTTCACTTACCATCACAGCACGCAATGATGGCCAGTACAGTGTTGTCGTTGACCTCTTTCGTCTCACATCTCTTGATGATGGTGTGGGTGTAGATGCCGAAGGAGGCATAGATTTCACGGCCACAGATGCCGCTGGAAATCCGATAGGTGGTCGCATCACATTAGCTGCCGATATGGCTACGCTAACTTTTGTCCACTCTACATGGTCACTCATAGAAAATGGAGCTAAATGGGAGTTCAACAGAAAAAAATCGAACTAGTTGCTAAGATAGGAAAAATTTATATCGTCAGATAGCGCTTCTTGACAAGTATCTTGGAAACAATCCTGATTTTGAGATGTCCAAATTCTGTGATTGTCTTATTACAAATGTAGAGATGAAGGCGATGTATGGGTTATAGCCGAAATTTTAGCGGATAGCATTGGATATAACAAAAAAACAACGTTGGAAATTTTATTAAAAGACTAATTATGTATAGTATAGAAGAAGGAGAACGTTACGTTTATAGAAATGAGGTGTATGTTTACCATAGTCTCAACGGATTGACAGTAAATGTATCTTATCGTGATTATAGAAAGATAACTGCCGAAGAGGTTTTGTTTCTTAAGGGGAAAGGGTTCAATTTTATAAGAGTCGGCTTTAGTGATGAGAAACCTAAAAATTGGAAAGACTTTAATATTGTAGAAGATAATCATGGCAGTGTCTTTTTCCCATATGACAACTTTGAAGATGTCATACAAGAAATAAACAAGTATAATATAAGCCAAGGATATAATCAAAATTATATAATTACATTCTCAAAATTCATTTCTCTATCTGATATTGAGGATTTCTGTCTGTTCAAATCTTATATACAGATAGGTGGGAAGAAATTTCCGTTTCGCATATCTACAGCATGTAACAATAAAATACCAGGATACGAGTGCTATAAGGACAAATTTTATATTTTCGAGAAATACATAGATGAGCGTCAAAGATCTTTTTTAACAAGTATGGGATACAAACTTGTGAGCGACACTCCTGAAAACCAGTACGAAAGACAAAAATACCCAGTTTTTCCTATAAGTTTTAGTGATATTGATGGCTTTGTGATAGAAAAGCAAAACTGTGATATCAATGATTTTGGAAAGGATGTTGTTCTAAATTTGATAGGGGAAAAGAAGTTTTATTTTCTTGACCGTAAAAATCCTGATCCGGAACTGTTGGAGATGTTGAGAAAGTATAAACTAATTATTTTTTTTGATACTGATGAATGAGATAGTCATATATCAGACGGAGGAAAAATAAATCTTCAAAACTTTATCGCTTAAAAAAGAATTGAATATAAACCTAATATTAACGTGATGATGGAAGAAAATACATATGAATATGCCAAAAGACATAATGAGATTTATGAATTTTGGACAGGGAAGGGAAAATATTATCGTTGTGGAGGCGAATGTAATCGAAATATGCATTATCCAGAGGATTATCTATTCCAGAGAACAGAAGGAGAGAATGGTGAGGCAAAAATGTATGAAGCGTTTAATTCTCAGATGTGCATGATTTTGGATGTTGATTATCATAAGGCGTCAGATGGCTTATTTGTGGCATTAAATCAGATATGGTGTTTGTTATGTGATTTTTATGATTCTCATAGATTTAAGACCGAATTGAATGTCTCTGATGAGTTGAAACAGAAACTCCATGAAAGTTATGATTTTATAGTAACTCAGGGACATGAAAAAAATGTGGATTATCTTGATTCGATTATTTCCAAAAAACAACTCTTAAAAGAGAACTTTGGTTTTGAATTTTGATGGATGACGGTCTGCAGAACCATAGGACTTGTGTTGACACAACTAACGTCATAATTGAATCCTTGTCGATCTATATTGGAAAGGGATACTCAAGGAGAGAGAAAAGTTATTGCAAATTAAGAATAAAACAATAGAAGTCGACAAGATAATAGATTCAGAGAACCAATAAATTCAGAAAATTTGAAAAAATGAACATAAAAAAATTTTATTATTATTTTCTTTTGCTCAATGTGATTTTGTGTGTCATTATAGATATACGTGCATGGGTAATTGGCAAGTATGGCATTTTTTTATTTTGGGAAGTTTCGTCAATGATGCCATTTAACTTTGATATGACATATGATTATTTTTTTTAATCAACTTATGTTGATTTTTTAATGGGTTTATATTTGTTTGTTCTTATTATTCAAATACCAATCTATATCTTTTCTATATCGTATAATAAAGATCGTTTTTTTAGTGTGTATCTTCGTTGGTCTATTTTGTTTTTTATGTATATATTTAATATGTCTTTTGCATCGAGTTTGTCAGCTAATTATTATATTCGACTAGCTAGCGATAAAATCGCATCAGATCCTCATTTATGTGTTGCCTATTGTGAAAAACAAAGACCAGGAGTGAGTTTTGTTCAAGGTATGGATTATTTTGGTTATATAAAAATTATAAGTGAACAAAAAATAGAGTCGAAACAATTTACAAATGGACATTGGTATTTATTTAAATGCAATAAAGAAGCGACAATGGGAGAATTAATAGGAGAAGCGTCATTTTATCAAAAAACATATATAAAAAATAAAATTATTAGTTTCTCTCAGATGGAAAAAATTGATAATTTAAGAATATATAGTGAGTGCGAATTTTTGCAGGATTTGGTTCATTGCAATTTTGATACCATATCGTCAAATAAAATTAGAATCATATCTACGGTTGTCTCGATAGAGAATAATAATATTTGTTATTTTTTGCCACTTGTGAATACAGATGAAATATGGACTTGTAGTAGTTTTTCACTACGTACAGGAGATTCTGTTCTTGTTGCATATTTAGAACGAAATCATAGGATGTTTGATATTTATAAAATTCATCCAAATTTAGAAGAATTCAACTATTGTAATAATTCTACAGGAGTCCTTTTGAGTGATAGTACATTTCAAGAAAAGAACTTTTTTACGGAAAAAAATATGGGGGCTATCGAGATAGGTAACTATTATCCAAAATCACAGAATGGAATTTTTATTTCATCAAAACCAATGTCTGGCGGTTCTCCTTGTATACAAATAGAATTAGGGGATAATGAATGATTAAGGATTAGCATGGCCATCGAACCTGTGTTGACGAAGTCAATTTTAGCCGATTCTTGAGAAGAAGGTGTTGGAGAATGAATAACGATTGAAGATTTATAATCAACCGAATGCCTATGACAATGGGGATAAGTGCGACTTACGCAAATCTATTCGGATGGATTGTTCAAAAAAAATGTATATTTGCAAATTAACAGACCAAAGAGAGAATTATGATAAAACCATATCCGATAGGAAAACAGGATTTCAAGGCCATCATTGAAGATGGTTATGCCTACGTTGATAAGACAGAGCGGATGTATGAGATGATAAAGAATCGTACATTCGTATTCCTTTCTCGTCCGCGCCGTTTTGGTAAATCCTTGCTGATTAATACGCTCCAACAATATTTTGAAGGGAACAGAGAACTGTTCAAGGATTTGAAAATAAGCCGATTGGAGAAAGACTGGATTAAATATCCGGTTTTCAGATTTGATATGAGTTCATACAAGGATCTTCCTGTAGAATCGATCTCTTATGCCATCTCAAACGCCATTTCCAAGTATGAGAAAGAATATTCGATCGAACCTTCAGATAAGTTAGGAAATGGAGAACGTTTCAAAAATGTTATTGAGGCTGCTTACCAACAGACGGGTAGGAAAGTGGTGGTCCTGATAGACGAGTATGATTCTCCATTGTTGGCTCATCTGCATGATGGGAAATTGCCGGAGGTGAAGCCGATTCTTCAAGAACTCTATCAGCAGGTGAAGGTGAACGAACAGTATGAGCAGTTTGTCTTCATCACGGGTATCTCGCGCTTCTCACAGGTCTCCATTTTCTCGACGCTGAACAATCTGGAAAACATCTCCATGGATGATCGGTTCTGCGATATCTGTGGTATCACCCAAGCAGAATTGTTGGAGAATTTCAGAGAAGACATAGAAGAATTTGCGAAAGAAGAGGAGTGCTCATTTGACGAGATGCTTCAGAAACTGAAAGTGAAATACGACGGCTACCATTTTTCGAAAAAGAAGACCGATGTATTCAATCCGCTGAGTGTCCTGTCCGCATTCAGCAAGAAGGAATTGAAGAACTTCTGGTTCGAGACCGCTACGTCATCCTATGTCATAGACCATCTGAAGAAACATAATGCACAAATCATTGATTTTGAGAGCGTATCGTTGTTTGAGTCTGGATTCTATGCATCATACGAGGATGTGAAAAGCGTCTATCCGTTGCTATATCAAGCTGGCTATCTGACAATTAAAGACTATGACAAAGAGTCGGATGTATATGCTATTTCCTATCCCAATAGTGAGGTTCGTGTCTCCATGTTGGAGGTGTTGATGCCTTCGTGGGTGGGATGTAGCACTGATGATGGTAAAATCAATATGCAGAGATTCTACTTCGCCCTCAAAGCAGGCAGAACCGACGAGGCGTTCGAACTGCTGAAGGAGTTCTTCCTGCAGATTCCGAATGTGCTGAACAACAAGAATGAGAAGCATTTCCAAACGGTCATCTATGTCTTGTTCCGTTGGCTGGGCTTCTACACGCAGTCGGAGGTCAATACCTCTAAAGGTCGCTTGGATTGTATTCTGTTCGCTCCGAAACAGATCTTCATCATCGAATTTAAGGTGGACGAGAGTGCGGAGAAGGCGCTTGCCCAAATCAACGAGAAGGGGTATGCGGAGCCATACCGTAACGATGGCAGACCAATTGTCAAGATCGGTGTCAACTTCTCCTCTAAGGAGAGGACGATTGAAGAGTGGAAGGTGGAGGAATGAGTTAAGAGTTAAGAATGAAGAGTTAAGGGTTGGGGCATGACAGCAGAGATACTATTTAATGAAAGATTATAAAAAAAATATTCTAGTCCCAGATATAATACTTCTTTTCGGATGGGCATTCGTATTGTTGTTACCTCCATTCCGATATAGAATATACGCTTGCTTAAACATGTCGCTATCTGTTCCGTCTGAAATAATAATAAGCATAGGATTTTATTTGTGTGTGTTCTCACTTCTTCTTTTTCATACTAAACTTACCAAAGATTCGGAGAGCATAAAAATGACATGCGTAGTTGCATTCATAGCACTCATATTTGCCAGATTCACATCTTGGTCTATAGGTCATGGGATTGAGAATAGAATTTTTTACGATCGCATGGAAGTTAGTAATGGAATGGTATACACCTCTTATGTAATTCAATATAACGCAAATGGAGGAAGAGTAGGTCCACATGCGTATGTGATATTGTCCAATAGAAACAGATCAACAAAGAAAATTCATGGTAAATTTAGTAAAGGCAATACTGTACTAGTCTCATTTCCAGAACTCCCCAACGAATTTGAACCATACCACTACAGCATCTATGATACAGAGTGCTATGAAGAAAATCCGAACGACATGCAGATAGAGTATTGTAGAAACGGTGTGAAGATGAGTAACAAAATACGCAAATTAAAAAACACACCGACAAATGAAGAATTGACGGAGTTTATACTTAGAAAAAAGAATCATACAATAAAAGTTATTTCGGCTATTGTAGTGAAAAACAGCAAAAACTTCATTTACTTTGACGTCCCTCAAAGTGATGAACTATTATTTGCAGAAAAAAGAAGTAATTCGTATTCCGAGCAACAGAAAGTTCTGATTGCCTACGACGTGGATAAAATCCAAGCGTTTTATGTGTGCAATTCATCTCCGTCGGACGAGGAGTATGAGCAATACAAAACACCAACAGGATTGCCGCTGCCTCCAGAATACCATATAGAGGCGATAAAAATAGGGCGGAAATAGTTGATGGGTGACTCAGACACCTACAAGGAATTTAAAAATTTGATAATAAAGTGTTTGAAGTGATATGACAACAACTGTATTATATATTGACAGGTGGAACTATTCCATTGAGATAATTGATGGCATCTATTTAATAGATGTTTGTAAATCCTTGTCGTACCAGAGGAGAAAATAGGAGAATTCAACTATAATTGTTTCCTATTCAATGCAGATGGAAGTTTATACAAGGAAGTTATAATTCCAGATAGAACCCCTCATTTTAAGTCGAGAAAAGGATGGGATTCTCCCACTTTTGTCCGACAGATACGTTGGGTGGAAGATGCAAAAGATGATTTTTCAATGGAGCTAGAACTATGTGGAATATATGATGGCTGTTACGAGTTCAGATTGTTTAATCCCCAAACTGCTGAGTTTGGCGAATGTACCAGCTTTGGTGAGTATTATTTTTTTTTACATTCAGCCGATTATAACCATCTTTTCCTCGAATATTATATAAATTTGTGTAAAAAGAATCAGATTTTGATATGGAGAAAATGTTTGCAGAATCAGGGAATCAATGGCAATACAAGTGCCTTGATTTTTGCAGAAACATGATTATGGATTTGGCGCAAAAAATGCAATTTAAATCCGTGGAAGTAAACAATAATATTGTTCTGCTATACAATAACTTAATGATCCATGTCTATGGATATACCATAGAGAATTGCATATATTTCGACGCATACGATATCGGAACCCGGACATACGGACGATTATCAATAGTGACAGCTGATGAAATAGAAAAATACATCAGCCGAAACTTAATAGACGATATAAAATCCTTTAGTGGTTCATTCCGCCCATCTGTGTGTGAGGAATATGAGGAAGTGTTTGAAAAATATTTTTCAGACCGAAATCTCGATTTTATAGAAGAAACAAATATCAATACAAATTCCACAGTACATACAGTACACAAAGAGAGGGTAGTATTCAACATTATAGATTCATTTTACTGGAAGATTGATGATGAACTGATCGGATTCGACAAACGCAATGACAATCCGTTTGATCTAGACAAGAATAGAATCAAGTATCGATATGCGAAAAAATTCAGTGTTTTATGGTCGTATAACGGAGTTACGCATGAAATCAGAGACCATGATAATTTAGCGAGTGAATACAATTGTTTGCTTGGGGCAGTTCCATCCATCACCCAGCAAAAAATAGTTGTATTATATTGTTTCAATCCTCAATATAAGAATGGTTGCAATGCCCTAATATACAATGCGGACGGAACCGTATTCGCACAACTACGCAAGCCTGATGAATTATTGTCTGATATGGGAAGAAAAAACAATCCATTTCTGATGGATGACAAGACGCTTGAATATTACGAATGTGGATGGAAAAGGAACAAAGACGGGAACCTTGTCGTGTGTGTTCGCATAGTTTTTAATCAGGAATGGTGGGAGGATAGAGAATTGGACATGGACACTGGAAAATTAAAAGGTTTATTAGGCGAGGGAAGGTTGTGAATATTGTGGATTTAATAGCATCAAAAAACGTTTGCCAGAATTCTGACAAACGTTTTTTTTGATTAAGGTGGGTTCTGTTTTTTAGAATTTAAGTCCTAAGAACAGACGGAAGTTGTTCATGTTATATTTCGCTATCATCGGACTATTATACTCATCTCTTTCCCCTATAAGATATTCTGTTTTCGCTATATTGTATTCAAGACCTGCTTGGAATTTTTTATAGCGGAATGCAGTTCCAAAGTAATGAGAGAACTTATAATAAATTCTGTTATAACATTCCTTTTCAACGAAATCAGAGCCCATGTATGTTAGATAATCACTGTTATATGTATAATTAGTGATAGCATTTACCATGGTCGGAACAATGTTGTAATAAGCGTCAATGGCCATTTTGTCATTTATGTAGAATGTACCAATGACACCTGGTCCGCCTACTCCAATTTTTATATAGTCTTTTTCCTCTACAACTCCATAAACACCCTTTTTGTATTCATCGGTGTTCCAATCTTTGTGAGCGTATGCGAAATCCAACCAACGTGCATGAATACCGATACCAAACTTACCTGGATTGGCAAGATACCAACGATTACCTAATGTGAAACCCAATTCGGGAGTCTTGTGCAACCCTGGTTGCTCTGGCGCATCATACTTAACTTTATTGCCATGTTGATCGTCTGTACTTTGTAATGTTCCGTATTTATCACTTGAAAATCCAGCAAATAGTTTGATCTCAAACCCATTGTCGTCCCCTTGCTCACCTGCGAACATGTTGAAACTTAACAATGCTGCAGATATTAAAAAAAATAATTTTTTCATACTCTAAATAATCTTTATGAGTCCCACTTTACATATTCTTACTTCGGGGCGAGAACTCTAAACCCTTTCAGTAATGTTTATTCATAAAAATTAAGTAGTGCTAGCAGTTTAATTTCTATCCATATAACGATAATTATTGTTAAATTGTATATGCCTATCGTTAGAAACAGATTAAATTTAAGGAAAATATATTGAGAAAATATGAAAGAAATCGTATCTAAAAAATATGGAAAATAACAGATTATCAGGCTGATTGATGTTTCTTTTTTATGGACTGTTCTATGAATTCATTTCGAGGAATTTTTTTTGTAGAGACGCGGCGTGCCACGTCTCTACAGTAGGACCGTTCCATGTCATTTAGGCACAAAAAAAAACGTTTGCCAGAATTCTGACAAACGTTTTTTACTAGGATTTCTCCTTGTGTATTTTTAGAATTTGAATCCTACGAATACGCGGAAGTTGTTCATGTTGTATTTTGTAACTGTAAGATCTTCAAGTGTGCTTTCGCCTTCATCGTCAGAACCCCAGTCCATACCTTTCAATTTTGCGATGTTGTATTCAACACCAACTTGGAATACACTGTAACGGAAAGCAGCACCAAAGAAGTGAGAAATACCTAAACCGAAGTTAGCCTCATCTTCTTTCTCTGTGAATCCAGAACCTTTGTAAGTTAAGAAATCGCTTTCATATTCGAATTTGTCCTTTGTAATCATCAAAGTTGGAACAAAGTTGTAGTAAGCGTCAACAGCCATTTTGTCGTTCAAATAGAATGTTCCAACAACACCAGGACCGAATACACCAACGTTAACGAAGTTGTTAGTCTCTTTAGCTCCATAAACACCTTTCTTGTACTCATACATATCCCACTCTTTGTGTGTGAATGAGAAGTCGATCCAACGAGCCTGGATACCGATTCCGAAGCTACCAGGGTTAGCTACATACCAGCGAGAACCTAAAGCCATACCTAAAGTAGGAGTTTTGTGCAATCCTGGCAATATTATTTCTTGACCTTTTACCTCGTGACCATAGATGTTGGTCTTTAATTCTTTTGTTCCGTACTTCTCTGCACTTGCGAATCCAGCAAATAGTTTGATCTCAAACCCATTGTCGTCCCCTTGCTCACCTGCGAACATGTTTAAACTTAACAATGCTGCAGATACTAGTAAAAATAATCTCTTCATACTCTAATAATATTCTTTATGAGTTTCCTTTAATCTTTAATTTGTTTTTCTTACTCTTAGGCGGAAACTCTATCACCCTTAAGTAATTGATGCAAATTTAGATTTTTTTGTTAAATTTAACAATTATATTCGATGAAATCAGACTATTTATAGATGAATTAGATTGATAATGCTAAGAATGGTGTAATTTTTTTCAAATAAAAGGCGGAATATTCCGTTATTTTTTGAACACTCGGTGGGTGATGAAGCAAGAGATGAAAATTGCTATGAGAACACCTATTCCCGCATATCCACGATGTTCGAAGAACATGACGCAAAGAGGCGCTAAGATAAGTGACAATAACAATGTTATCACTAGAAATACTCCTAATTTTCGTAGAATGTTATCCATAAATTTTGATTTTGTAGGGACGTCGCGTGCGGCGTCCGTTAGATTGTATCCGATTGTCTATATCTCATTTATATCTTCCTCTATCTTTTTGTTGTAGTAGTAATATAAAACAAAGTATAATAGGGGACCTGCAAAGAATGTTAGGGGATAGTTGATTGGACTTTCCTTCTCAGGAATGAAACTATAACATTTATTCGCACAGTTGCAGGCGGAAATGATGGATATAAAGAACATAATGATGGCGGCTAATGCTGCCATCATCAATATGTTGGAATGAAATGCTGAGGAGAGAATCAGTAAAATAATGTATGAGAAATACAGAATAAGTCCGATTGTGTTCTTTTTCCTGAATTCCTTGTAATAATTTGTGGCTTGATCTCTGTTTGATGTGGAGATCAGATTGTTATTCTTTAAGTAATCTAAGGAGAAACCTCTTTCCTGTAAAATTTTTAATGCGATTTCTTTTGTCTCTATTGAGTAGTTGTATTTCGCGTAGTTCTTTACTACATCACATAACTGAGCATCTGTGAGTTCTTTTAGTTTTTCTTCCATAATTATTAATTTTTATTTTTACAAAAATATTAATTTTTTGTGATTGTACGGGTGAGTTTGTGGTTTGCTATTATGGATTTATGTTATTCGAAGGGGAGGCGAATGCAATTCGCCATTACAGATTTGGATTATTCGAGGAGGGGCGAATGTAATTCGCCGCTACAAATTTTTAACTTTTTCGGTTGTATCATTTTTTTGAAAAAAATTCTTTTTATCTTTGCGTCAATAAATATAAGGTGAGTTCTATTGATTTGCCATATTTATTAAAAGAAATAGTATAAATTATGGGTTGATATTGAAACCCTACCTAAATTAGTTATATGAGTTACTTAAAGATTCCAAAGGGGTATAAACCGTTATTGGATGCGCGTCAAACAGAATTAGGAATTAAGAAGGTAAAAGACTTCTTTCAGGGCAGTTTGTCTGCCGAGTTGAGATTAAGGAGAGTTACGGCTCCTTTGTTTGTTTTAAAGGGTCAGGGTATCAATGACGATTTGAATGGAGTTGAAAGAGCTGTTACCTTCCCAATTAAGGACTTGGGAGATCAGCGTGCAGAAGTAGTTCACTCTTTGGCAAAGTGGAAAAGACTAATGCTCGGTGAGTATAAGATTGAACCGGGTTTTGGACTCTATACGGATATGAATGCTATCCGCTCGGACGAATCATTAGGAAATCTTCATTCATTATATGTTGACCAATGGGATTGGGAACGTACGATTAGAAAAGAGGATCGTACAATCGATTTTTTGAAAGATATTGTTTCAAGAATCTACTCCGTAATGGTTCGTACGGAATATGTGGTATATGAAATGTATCCTCAAATCAAACCTGTATTGCCTGATAAGATTACTTTCATTCATGCAGAGAAACTTCGTCAACTGTTCCCAGACAAATCTCCTAAGGAACGTGAAAACTTAATCACCAAGAAATATGGTGCTGTTTTTATTATGGGCGTTGGTGGTCCGTTGGGCGATGGTGAGAAACATGACGGACGTGCTCCTGATTATGATGATTGGACAACCATCGGAGAGGATGGTTTGCCAGGTTTGAATGGTGATATCCTCGTTTGGAACGATGTGCTTGATCAGGCTATGGAGCTTTCTTCCATGGGTATCCGTGTGGATAAGGAGGCATTGGTACGCCAGTTGAAGATGACGGGTCAAGAGGAGCGTCTTAACTTATATTTCCACAAACGTTTGATGGAAGACTCAATTCCTTTGAGTATCGGTGGCGGTATCGGACAATCTCGTCTTTGTATGTTCTTCCTTCGTAAAGCTCATGTCGGCGAAATACAAGCAAGTATCTGGCCAGAAGATATGAGAGAGGAATGTAGAAAAAATAATATTCCTTTAATATAAGTGGGTTCTAGTGCTGTTTAAAATTTAGATTCAATGAGAAAACACTTTTTATCGATAATTATTGGATGTTTGCTTCTCTTCCCAACAGTGTGCAGCGCACAGTTTGGTGATGAAAACATTCAGAAATTGGACATGGTCACCTTTATGCTTAGTCGCTACTATGTGGATTCAACCTCTACGGAACGATTAGCTGAGTATGCGATTAAGGGTATGCTATCTAATTTGGATCCCCATTCCTCTTATATTTCAAAGGAAGATTTGAAACGTGAGAGTGAACCATTGGAGGGTAGCTTCGATGGTATTGGTGTTGTGTTCCAAATGATGGAAGATACCTTGTTGGTTGTTCAGACAATCTCTGGGGGACCATCCGAAAAGGTGGGTATCGTGGCTGGCGACCGTATCATCTTTGTTAATGATACAACCATCGCCGGTGTTAAAATGAAGAACATTGATATTCAAAAAAGAATTCGTGGTCCAAAGGGCACAATCGTTAATATCAAGGTTTTACGTCGTGGCGTGAAGGATTTGATCGAATTCAAAATTACGCGTGATAAAATTCCTTTATATAGTGTTGACGCTTCTTACATGATAGATAAGAAGATTGGTTACATCAAAGTGGATCGTTTCTCCAGTACCACCTTGGAAGAGTTTGAGAAGGCTCTTAAAAAGTTGAAAGCTGCTGGTATGAAAGATTTGATCTTGGATCTTCAGGACAATGGTGGTGGCTATATGTCTGCTGCGATTGGTATGATTGATAACTTCTTGAATAAGGATCAGATGATCGTATATACGGAGGGACGTGCTCAACCGCGCGAAGACTACAAAGCTTCTGGAAAGAAGGATGCTTTTGATGGTCGCTTGATTGTCTTAGTGGATGAGGGATCGGCTTCGGCAAGTGAGATTGTTTCTGGTGCTATTCAGGATTGGGATAGAGGAGTGCTCGTTGGTCGTCGTACGTTTGGTAAGGGATTGGTTCAGAAGATGATGGATCTTCCTGATGGCTCTCAGATTCGTATGACCACTGCTCGTTATTATACACCTTCTGGTCGCTGCATTCAACGTCCGTACAAGGATAATATCAAAGAGTACAGAAACGATCTTATCGAACGTTACAATCATGGTGAATTGATGCATGAGGATAGCATTTCATTCCCTGATTCGTTGAAGTATTATACACTTAATCTGAAACGTCCTATTTATGGAGGTGGTGGTATCATGCCAGATTTGTTCGTTCCTCTTGATACTGTCAAATATACGAAGTATCATCGTTCGTTGGTGGCAAAAGGGGTTGTCAATAAGTTCATCATGAACTATATTGAAAAGAACAGAACTCAATTGAATGCTAATTATCCAACTGCTAATTTGTCTGATGCCAAGAAACAAGAATCCTTTGTTAAATTCATGAACGAGTTTAATATTACGGATGAGGATATTGCTAAATTGGTAGAAGATGGAGAAAAAGAGGAAGTGAAGAAGGATGAAGAGCAATTGAAAAACTCGAAAGAGTTGATCAAGAAACAGGTGAAGGCAAATATCGCTCGTGATATGTGGGGCTCTAACGAGTATTTCCAAATTATGAACACGGAAAACGATATCTATAACAAAGCGATAGAGGTACTTTCTTCTCCTAAGAATTATACAAATGCTTTGAATAGAAAGAGAAAATAAAGGAACTTCCTTTATTCCTTGATTGCATTCGCCCATGGTTATGAAACGTACATGATTGTACGTAATCACCATGGGCGAATGCTTTTTTTGTCGGCACAATGATTGTATGTATGCACTCCAAGTGCGAGTGCAATTGCTTCTATCTAAGGCGAATCAGTTTCCTCCATTCGTAGGGCTTTCGCATCTTTAGATAATAGAGGTTGTTTTCATGAAAATAGGCTTCTCGTTCAAATGATAGATTTCGATAGGCTAATAGTGCATTCTTATAATAGATAAACTTCACAATCCATTCAATCAGATAAAAGAGATAAAAGAAGATAATCAACATCTCCAACATCTGGCGGGTGTGGATTCGTTCGTGATTGATGTCTTCTTTCGACATATACAGACCCTTTCGCACGAAAATGATCCCAAAGAGATTGATGGCTTTGAATCCTTTGGTGGGTAATATTTTATTGTGGATGAGTTTCATGTCTGATCTGTTTTTCTATTTCTTTTTGTATCTCTTCTCGTGCAATCTTCCCATTAGACGTTAGTGGAATATGCTCCACATAGAGAATCTTTTTGGGTTGCCAATATTTGGGTAGACGAGCGATCTCCTTTTGTAGTATGGAAAGATCTTTTTGTGTGGTCAGTAAGACAATGATTTGTCCGAATTTCTCATCTGGATAACTGCCAATAGCCATCTCTTGTTGGTTGTGCCCCAACGCTTTCTCCACCTCTTCTATCTGTATCTTTATACCGCCACTGTTGATGACATTGTCTTTTCTTCCTGTGATCTTAAAATCCCCCTGTTCATTGATGATGGCCATGTCGTTGGTGACCAACTCGTTCTCGCATAGCATAGGTGCATTGATGCATAGACATCCTTCTTC
>CACZUS010000041.1 GCA_902784425.1 uncultured Bacteroidales bacterium | reverse complement strand
CTTAAATCATCATATAATTTTTGGAGATAAGCTTTCCCCTGTTCGATCGTCTCTTCATGAGTGGTTCGTAGAGTTCGGTTTGCTCCACAGTCATATATTGATGTGTCTTTTTGGGTGATGAGACCGAATCCATCGATAAAGGAATAAAATGCATATTCGGGATGTGATGGACTCATGATATCATGGCTAAAGGTAAAGCGTTCTGAAGGAAGCTTTAGTTGGTTCAATAGAGTAGCGGCAATGTCTACTTGTCCGCATGTCTTGGTGATGGTTTGAATGGAATCGATGGCTCCTCCTAACCAAATCATTGGTATTCTGTACCTCCAAGGGGTAGCATTGTCAAGTGTTGCTGGATATCGGAATGCGTGGTCGGGTAGAATGATAATGAGGGAATTCTTCCAGATCTCTTGCTTCTTGTAATCTTCGATGAAATCGCCTATGCAACTATCTGTGTAGTGTACAGAGTTGGGATAAGGTTCGTCCAACACATGAGAGGGTACGTCGAATGGCTCGTGACTGTTGAGTGTCAGTACTGTCTTGAAGAATGGTTGCTCTGCCTCGTGCAAATCTTTTTTGACACGATTGAGCACGACATGATCGTAGGCGCCCCATTTGGTCGACATATCTTTCCCTGTAAAGTCATGCTCGTTGACGATTGTTTGGTAACCAGCGGTGACTAAATAGGAGTGAAGGTTGGTGAAATTATCATCACCACCATAATAGAAGGCGGTGTGATAACCGTTGGAACGTAAATCTTGGGTTAAGATAGGAACGTTTTGCGTTTTATTCGGGAATTTCATTAATGAGTTGGTCGGCTGAGCAGGATAACCACTCAGAATGGCTACTAATCCTCTGTCTGTTCTGAAACTACTGGCAAAGAAGTTGGTGAAACAGATACCCTCTTGAGTATATCGACACAGATTAGGAGCAACACCTGGTTTGCCACCAAGTGTCTCTATCATATTGGAACCGATTCCTTCCATAATGATTAATAGAATGTTGGGGCGATTGGTGTTTAGCAACCTGCCAGTTAGCGTATCTTCTGTTGTAGCGTTTGTTGCATTTAGTTCATTGACGAGACGGACAGCTTCTCCCTCTTCCAAGAAACGATATTGTTTATCAAAATCGTTTGATCTGGTGCATGAGTTGATGAAATTCCAGGTTGGATTGATGGCAGCATGATTGAGAAAGGTGGATTCGCTGAAATAGACATATCCGGCATTCATGGTAGAAACACCTATGCCACCGCGAATGAGTATAAACATCACACCAAAGATGAGTGTCAATGGAATGAGTGTCAGATATGAGTGGGAGGTGTATTCATGCCATTTTGTGCGCATGAAATGATAAAATTTGACAAGTACAAAGATGAAAATAGCGAGTAGGATAAGCGCAGCGATATATTCGTACCATGATCCGCTTGCCATTGCATCTTTTGGAGTTTTTAGATAGAATAGGGGGGTGTTGTCTATTCGGAATCCCCAATAACGATATAAGAAGAGGTCGGCGACAAATAAAAGAGAGACAAATCCAATCAGGAGATAGGTGTAGATGTCGATGGCTTTTCTTATCCAACGATCGTTGACTAAAAAGCAGGAGACCATGGTTAGCACGAGAGGTAATAACGTGCAGTAACCGGACATGGAAAGATCCATGCAAAAACCGTGTGTTATGGTGCCTATCCAATCAGCAAAGCTATCCTTTGAAAGTTGGAATATGAGGAATATGGGTTTTTGTAAGACAAAAATGATTAGCCAGAAGACAAAATAGAATAGTATGAATTTTAGTCGCTCCTTCATTTATTAAATCTTCTTTCTTGAATGATAAACAATGCCTCATCTTTGAGATTCTGAGGGATTTCTATTTCTCTTATCTGCATGCTTTTTAGCCATCCGCTTACATCACCTTCTTTTAATGTGTAAAAGACATCGTTAAATAGCTTTATCTCTTCTTCTGTGTATGATTCAGGGTTGCGACCTTTAAACTGGTCAAGTTCCTCGTCATCATAGTATTCTGCTTGTATGCGGGTGTTGATAAGAGAATCGCGTTCACACACCTCATGCTGTCCGCAACACTCGCCACTCTCAATGGCTCTTTTGCGTTCTTCACTCATGTTTGTGAACTCTTTCTTCTCTTCCGTATTAGGTGTTCTTGCCCGTCTCCTTTTGTCCATATAAATGAGATAACTGACAAGAATGGTAAAGAATATAATCAGAAGTATAATCGTTTTGGTATTCATATTATAGTAAGCCGACGCATTCGATAAGTTTCATACTGTTTGATCCTTTTACGAGAACCAGTTTCCCGTTAATTGGGTTCTTGCTAAGATAGTCGTTCAGAGCAGTTACATCATTGAACTTTTTGGCTCTTGGACAATTCGTCTTAGCAAAATTAGGACCGATGAGCAAGATTTCGGAGATGGAGGACTGACTCAGTTTATCTGCCACCTTTTGGTGTTCAGAATCACTCACGTTGCCAAGTTCTTTCATATCTCCTAAGATTACCGCTTTCTCTTTTCCGTTGATTAATATAAAATTGTCCAAAGAGGCGTTCATGCTAGTTGGATTGGCATTGTAGGCATCGATAATTAACTCGTTATGCTCTGTTTGCTTGAATTGAGAACGATTATTGGTTGGGGTGTAATTCTCGATAGCTGTGACGATTTGTTCGTCCGAGAGCTGGAAGTTTTTGCCGATGGCGATTGCAGCCATGATGTTTTCGAGGTTGTATCGACCAATCAGTTGACTGTTTATTTGATGACCGTTCCATTGGATGGATAGGAAAGGGTCGGAAGATAGGATTTCAGCATTTATATCGGCACCTTTTCCATAGAAGATGGATGAGATTCCTTTTTGTTGAGCCTTGTCGGATAGTATATCGTTTCCTTTGTTGACGAAGGCTTTTCCGTTATTCTCTTTTAGAAAATCATACAACTCACATTTTGTGTTGATGACGCCCTCGAAAGAGCCAAAACCCTCTATGTGGGCTTTCCCTACATTGGTGATGATACCATAGTTGGGGCGGGCAATGTTGACGAGTGTTTTGATTTCACCTGGGTGATTGGCTCCCATTTCGATGATAGCAATCTCATGCTCTTTTTTTAGTTGAAGCAGTGTCATTGGTACACCGATATGGTTGTTGAGGTTACCTTGGGTGTATAGAATGTTATATTTTTGTTTCAGGACGCTTGCGATCAACTCTTTTGTGGTTGTTTTTCCGTTTGTTCCTGTGACACCAATAATAGGGGTGTTCAAGGTCATACGATGTTTCTCAGCCAGTTGTTGTAGAGTGGTGAGGCAATTGGGAACGTAGAATATTTGTTTGTCGTCAGCGTATTCTTTTTCGTCGACGAAGGCGAAAGCGCATCCTTTCTGAATTGTTTCTTTTGCAAATTGATTGCCATTGAAGTTAGCACCTTTGAGTGCAAAGAAAATAGCTCCTTCTGGGCAGTTGCGGCTGTCTGTTGTGATGACGGGGTGAAGGAGGAAAAGGTCGTAAATTTGATTGATATCCATGATAGGAGTTATAAGGTGGGTTCAATAGAAAAGTTTGTTTGCCACAAAATTATTTGTAAAAAAGATATGTGGACATGACAATAGAGTAGCAAATAAAAAGCCCCTTTTTGAGGGGCTTTTCATTTATTAGTAGTGTTGACATTATCTTACATCACCATCTTCTGCACCAACTTTACTCATAGCGCAGCGGAATCCGATATCACTTCTACATTCTGTTTGTTCCAAGTATCTTCTTTGACCTGGGTTCAACCAGTATGCACGGTCTTTCCATCCACCACCTTTGTAAACACGAGTTGTGTTGGAGATCTTAGAAGTTAACATACCTTCTTTGTCAGTATCAGGATCATACAACTTCTTAGTTGTGATATCTGGGTCAGCAGTTACCAACCAATCGTTTCTGTTCAATGCGCTACCTGCATCACCATCACGGAAGTTACGAACATCAAGTTTTACGTATTGCTCCATACTATCCTTTGAGTAAGGATAATCGAATTTAACACGACCTAAACTATCAATTGTAGGAACTTTCACGTTTTGTCCATCTACAGTAGAGTCAACTTTGATAGGAACTTTGTATTCGTTACCACGGAATGGGTTGTACTCTTGAACATCGTCGCTAGACAATACACGATAAACATCCAATACCCACTCGTTAACGTTACCAGCCATACAATACAAACCGAACTCATTTGGCCAGAATGCATCTACTGGAGCAGTGATGGTAGCGTGGTCATTCAATTTTCCACCCATACCCATCATATCACCACGACCACGGACGTAGTTTGCGTACATTTCACCTTTAACTTTTCTAGATGGGTTACGCATTTGGTGACCATACCAAGGATAAATCTTTTTCTCTTGATAGTTTTCCTCTCCGTCGATTGCTTTTGTTCCGTAAGCAGCGTATTCCCACTCAGCTTCGGTTGGGAGACGATACTTAGGAAGAAGGACACCGTCAGACATGTTTGTCTTTCTTACGTTTCCGTATACATCTGTCTTTGGAGTTTTTCCTTCTTGTGGCTTGTAATCAGACTTCATAAGATATTTTGAAGTATTGAATACCTGATTTTGAGCAATGTCGTTTGCGTCTGTGTTTCCTTTTAGAGCTTGGAAATCAGTGTATTGAATGATTCCCTGCTCTGCCATTCTCATCTCGTTCACACGGTCAGTACGCCATGTAGCGAAGTCAACACATTGTTCCCATGTTACACCTACTACTGGATACCAGTTATATGCAACGTGTGAGAAATAAAAGTCCAAATATGGCTCGTTGTATGCCAACTCTTCACGCCATACTAATGTATCTGGGTATACTTTCTCAACGTATTCTGGATTGTTGTGGAACACATTTGACATCCAGTGAATGTACTCTCTCCAGTTTACGTTACTAATTTCACATTGATCCATATAGAATGATGCAACTGTAACACGTCTTGGAATATTATTCCAATCTCCCAAAACATCCTCTATTACACGTCCCTGTGTAAACGTACCACCCTCGATGAATGTCATTCCCGGAGGGGTGTCTTGTTTATAACCAGTAACAACTTGGAAACCTCCGTTCTCCTTGTCGTTATACTTCCATCCCGTGACATTAGATACTTTTGAGTCTTTCAGCTTCTTCTCTTTGCAAGATGGCAACACCATCCCCGCAATCATTAGCACCAATGCCATTTTTAATAAACTTACGTGTCTCATAGCACTATAAATAATAAGATAATGTTTTACTTTCTAATAATTCAATAACTCTGTTTCTAAAAAAATATTGCTTAGAAAACAAAGAATTTCGTCTTACAACTTTTTTCTTCGCTTTCAAAGTAGTGGACAAAGATATATATTTTCTATTTTTGCAAAAAATATTTTCGCTATAATTTTTTACTATTTTTAATATTTCGTTTTTTATCATTATGTTAAATTCTTCTAAAAAGAATAGTGTATCAGTACTTTATGACTCATCTGCTCCTGTTGTGATGGGTATAATAAATGTTACTTCGGATTCTTTTTTTGAATCCTCTCGTTGTTCATCGGATTCTCAAATTTTACAAAAAGTTGATTTTTTTATACAGAATGGCGCTTCGATAATTGATATTGGAGCTTGCTCAACTCGTCCAAATGCCACTTTTGTTTCTGAAGAGGAAGAAAAAAAACGATTATTTCCTGCTTTGGAACTTCTTCGAACCAACTATCCTTCTCTTATTATATCGGTGGATACGTTTCGTGGAGCTATCGCTAAAGAGGCTGTTGAGTCTTATAATGTCTCCATTATTAATGATGTATTCGGTTTCGATAAGGATGATTCTATGTTGGATGCGGTCGCTTCTTCTGGTGTTCCGTATGTTCTGACACATTCTTTAGAGATTAAAATGCCAAATGATGATTTTATGAAAGAAATTTTTCGTTTCTTTGCAGATAAAATAGCAGTATTACAAGGTAGAGGTGTAAAAGATATTATTCTGGACCCAGGTTATGGTTTTGGAAAGACCATGGAACAGAACTTCGAATTGCTGGCTCGTCAGTCTGAACTGCTTCAGTTCGGCTTACCGATTTTAGCGGGTTTGTCTCGTAAAAGGATGGTTTGGCAGTCGTTGAATATCACTCCTAATGAGGCATTGAATGGTACGACGGTATTGAATACAATCGCACTGCAGCAAGGTGCTAAAATTCTTCGCGTACATGATGTCAAGGAGGCAAATGAGGCGGTACGGCTATTTTCTCTTTGTTATAAGAAATAATTATTAAGATGTTGCATTTATGCGTTTCGAAATTAGGTTTATAGACATAGTTGATATTGTCCTTGTGGCCATCTTATTATATAAGACGTATAAGATGTTGAAGGGTACCTCTGCCATTAGAGTATTCTTTGGTATCTTAATCTTTGTATTAGGATGGTTGGTGGTCAATTTCGTCTTTGGAATGCAACTGATGGGTGGATTGATGAATCAGATTGTGAATGTGGGCGCTATCGCTCTGATTGTTCTGTTTCAGGAGGAAATCCGTCAGTTCCTTTCTATGATTGGATCGGACAATAAATTGGTCACACGATTGTTTGGTAAATTCTTTTCCTCCAAGAAGCCCTCTTTGGTTGAATCGGACGCTATGCAGATTGTGATTGCTTGTAAGAATCTCTCCAAACAAAAGATCGGTGCTTTGATTGTCCTTCGTCAGGGAGATGATTTGCGAAGCGTCGAGATCACGGGCGAAATGCTGAATGCTAATATTAGTACACGATTGATTCAAAATATATTTTTCAAGAACTCTCCGTTGCATGATGGCGCGATGATTATTTCGGATAGTAAGATTGTGAGTGCTGGATGTATCTTGCCGGTGTCCCATAGTTTGGATGTTCCGAAAGAGTGCGGCTTGCGACATCGTGCAGCATTGGGTATGTCAGAAAAATATGATGCTTTGTGTGTAATCGTGTCGGAAGAGACAGGTAACATCTCTGTAGCAATGAAAGGTGAATTGAAACTGAATATTACAACAGAAGATTTGGAATCTGTTTTGTCAAATGGTGAAATAATGAAGAAAGAAACTCCTCAAAAATAAGTGATATTTGTATGAGTAATGTGATGATAAAAGCAGAGAACATATCCAAAAGTTTTGGGTCGCTACAAGTATTGAAGAATATTTCTTTGGAGATTCAACAAGGGGAGTTCGTCTCTATTGTTGGTCAGAGCGGTGCTGGTAAAACCACTCTGCTGCAGATTCTTGGCACATTGGATAAGCCTGATTCAGGAATGGTCAACATCAACGGTTCGTCTGTTTTTGATTTGAATGAAAAGGAACTGTCTTCGTTCCGAAACCTACACATAGGATTCGTTTTTCAGTTTCATCAATTGTTACCTGAATTCACAGCCTTGGAAAATGTTATGATTCCTGCTTTGATCGCTAAGAAATCAAAAGAGGAGGCACAAACAAAAGCCAAGGAATTATTGGAGTTTTTGGGAATGAGTGAGAGAGCAACTCATAAACCCAATGAGCTGTCGGGCGGTGAACGTCAGCGTATTGCGGTGGCTCGTGCATTGGTGAATCACCCGGATGTGTTGTTGGCTGATGAACCGTCGGGTAGCTTGGATTCGAAGAATAAAGCAGAATTGAACAAACTGCTGTTGAAACTGAAAAGTGAATTGAATCAGACATTGGTGGTTGTTACTCATGATAGTGAGATGGCTTCCATTTCCGACAGAATCTTGAAAATGCAGGATGGAATCATCGTTTCATAGATAAAAAAAGGTTTTCCATCCTTTTTGTTTGATTTTTCAGATATAAAAATTATTTTTGCGTTTACTAAACAGAGCGAACTGCTGTATGAGAAAATTACCCGCTTGGAAAATGAGGTTGTCCGCCTACTTTCAAGGATTTGGCAGACAGATAAAAGAGAGAAGAAATGACCTTCTTGATTTGTTTTATCCTCGTTTTTGTATCGGGTGTGGCGCTACTTTGATTAGAGACGAATCTGATTTATGTCTTTCCTGCTTGGTGGGCCTTCCCATGATAACAGAAAGCTATAGACCAGAAAATTTCATAGAAACGAGATTCTATGGTCGTGCAAAAATTGAATCGGCTGCTTCTTTCCTCTATTATGAGAAAGAGACTATGTCGCAGAAGATTTTGCATGAAATAAAATATCATGGGAATAAAGAGTTGGGCCGTAGATTGGGTAGAATGTTTGGCTCTCGACTGAAAGGGGTGATGTTTAAGGATGTGGATGCGTTGATTCCCGTTCCGCTTCATGCTAATAAATTAATGATGAGAGGTTACAACCAAAGTGAATGGATAGCGAAAGGAATGGCAGAGTCGCTCGAACGTCCTGTTTGGACTGATGTTATTGAACGTGTTGTGGAGAATTCCACTCAAACGAAAAAGAATGCGTATGAACGCTGGGAGAATGTGAAAGGTATATTTCAACTGACTCATCAACGTGAGGTGGAGGGAACTCATTTACTGATTGTAGACGATGTATTGACGACGGGTTCCACCTTAGAAGCGTGTGTGTTACCATTTAAAGAATTAGAAAATATTAGAATTAGCGTTGCCACGTTGGCAGCCGTAAATTAATTAGAGTGTTTAATTAAAATTGTATAGAAAATGAAAAACTTGAAATTTTGGTCATTGTTAATGGCTTTGGTTTTTGGATTGTCTTTCGGAGTTTCTTCTTGTGGAGATGATGATGATGAGGGAGGAAAGCAAGATAATACCGAAAAACAGTATGTAGAGAAAGATGTAATAGCTAGCGGACAAAGTTTTTATCAGAACTGCGCTAAGGCTGTTAACAAAGAATCAACTGCAGCTGAAATAACTGCTTCTACTGCTTCTGTTGTCCTTTTAGGTCAAGATTATTACAATCATAGAAAGGATGCTGAGTGGTCAACTAACTTCTTGGCAGGTGTTGCAATGGAGAAGTATCAAATTACAGATGCAGCTCTTGCAAAAACAGATGAATATCAACAGAAGGTTGCTACTGTAAAGAAGGTGTTGGACGAAGGTATTACAACAGAGAATGTTGCAAGTGCTTTGGCTACTATAGCAACGTTTATCGCATCTAAATAATTTTTGAAAGATAAAGGAAAGCACGGATTAACCTAATCCGTGCTTTTTCTTGTAATGAGTAGTTATGATTGATCCCGTTACCGTAGATAAAATTTTTGAGGCGGCAGATATCGTCAGTGTGGTCTCTGACTATGTCTCATTGAAGAGGAAAGGTGCGAACTATTGGGGAAATTGTCCGTTTCATGAGGAGAAAACCCCTTCGTTCAGTGTCTCTCCCGCTAAGAATATCTATAAATGTTTCGGTTGTGGAAAGGGTGGAAACTCGGTGAATTTCATCATGGGGGTGGAAAACCTCTCTTATTATGAGGCATTACTTTTCTTAGCTAAGAAATATCATATCGAGGTAAAGGAAAAAGAGTTGTCGGACGAGGAGGTACAGCAACAGAACGAAAAAGAGAGTCTGATGTCGCTGACCGAGTGGGCACAGAAACATTTTACGGAAAATCTACAATCACCCGAAGGACAATCTGTGGGTATGTCATATCTGGCACATCGCGGATTTCGAGAGGATATCATTAAGAAGTTCCAGTTGGGTTATGCTTTGGATAAGCGTGATGAATATACAATAGCAGCACAAAAGGCGGGTTATAAGTTGGACTATCTGGAAAAGACTGGTCTGACCATTGTCAAAGAGAATAATTATATGATCGATCGTTTTCACGGTCGTGTCATATTTCCTATACATTCCATCTCAGGTCGTGTGGTGGCCTTTGGTGGTCGTGCCATCAAAAAGGACGAGGTGGCGAAATATCAGAATTCACCCGAATCGGATATCTATCATAAAAGTTATGTGCTTTATGGCTTATATTTCGCCAAGAGTGCAATAACAAAGAAGAAGAAATGTTACATCGTTGAGGGATATGCGGATGTTATCTCAATGGTGCAAGCTGGTATTGAAAACATTGTGGCTCCGTGTGGAACTGCTCTGACCACCCAGCAGATTCAACAGTTGCGTCGTATTCTCCCATCTGCGGATGCTGAACGTTCGGATGATAAAAATGTCACACTGCTTTACGACGGAGATGGTGCGGGTATGCATGCTGCCCTGAAAAATGGTAAGATGCTATTGGAGGAGGGACTGAACGTGAAGGTGGTTGTCTTGCCTGAACCGGAAGACCCTGATTCTTTTGCTCAAAACCATGATTCATCGGAAGTGGCTAGATACTTGGAAGAGAACGAACAAGACTATGTGGTGTTTAAGATCAATCACTATCTGAAAGAGGCTCAAAAAGATCCAATGAAGATGTCTCAACTGATAGAAGATGTGGCTTCTACAATTGAGGTGATTCCTGATGAAGTGAAACGTTCCGTCTATATCAGCATGGCGGCTAAAATGTTGAATACCGAGGAGCGTATTCTCTGTTCGAGGGTCAACCAAATCAACCAAAAGAAGGTGGATGAAGCGGCTGGACCATCACGTGCTGATGTTATATCCAAGGTGCAGTCTGTCGACGTTCCTCCTACGGAAGAGCCTGCTCCCGTTCATGTTGATTCGATGGTGGAGAAATTAGAGAGGGAGTTGTTGTGCTATATTGTTCGTTTTGGCGATCATCCAGTGGAAGTGGTGAATCCAGAGACAGGCGGGAAGGATACAATTCCTGTGGTTGAATACATTAAAGATGACCTTGAGGTGGATGACCTCTCTTTCCAAAATCCGTTGTATCAGGGTATGATGATGGATTATTACGAGCGTTATAAACAGGATAAGATCTCTTCGTCCCAATTTTTTATTCGCAACACGAATCCCGACTATGTAAGTGTGGCTGCGGATGCGATGAGTGATCCTTATCCGTTGAGTAAAATATTCAACGAGAATGAAACCAATTGTCGTATTAAAGTGAAGAAGGTGTCTGTGGATGCTGCGGTGACCTTGTTCCACGACTTGAATTACTCACTGCTGAATTATAAAAGTCATTGGTTGAGTAATCTGATTGTAGAGAAAACAGAGAAATTGAGGAACAACCAAGAAGAGGCGGGAACTCTTATTGCTCAGATACAAGAATTGATGTTATTCAAGAAAGAGATTGACAAACGCTTGGGAGAGCGACATATTCATCCATAATTCATCCTTCCTTTTCGTGAATGTATCGGGTTGGAATCCATGCAATTAAAAGTCCAACCAACAGTACGGAAAACATAATGAGCAGAATGTCTGTTGCTTGAACACAAACAGGGTAGGCATTCACAATGAATGTTCCATCATCGTATCCATTACCTAATTTGATAACTCCGAAATGCTCTTGTATCAAGCAAAGTATGATACCCAGTACAAGTCCGATGATCGCACCGATAGCACTGGTCAGCCATCCTTCCAACATGAAAACTTGTTGTATGAAGGAGTGTGTGGCTCCTAAGTTTTTCAGTGTGGTGATGTCTTGTTTCTTCTCCAATATCAACATGGATAGGGAACCGATGATGTTGATGACTGCTACAATCAGTATAAAGAAAAGAATGAGGAAGGTGATCCACTTTTCAATTTTCATCATGTGGTAAAAGTCCTCATGTTGCTCTTCCTTGTTTTTCACCTCGTACTTATTGCCCAAGATGGATTTAATCTCTTGTTGAGCCTTTTCGATGGAGACCTCTTTGCTGATATTGAGTTCGATGGCAGAGACTACGTTTCCATAGTTAAATAGCTCTTGTGCATATTGTAGTGGTAAAAAGGCGTATTTGCTATCAATCTCGAATTGTCGTGTGGCATATATACCTCCGACGAATATCTGTTGATGATTGAATGAGTTTTCTGGATTGGCGACGTTCACCTTTGTGGCGTATTTGGGCGCATAGAATGATACTGGGGTCAAGAATCCTAAGTTGGCTTCTATCTGATTGGCTAAAGCTGCGCCGATGACAGTGTAGGCACCATCTTCATCTTCTATGAGAAAACGTCCGACATCAATGATGGAGTCGGTTCGAATCAGTTGTGTGTAGTTTTTAGAAACTCCTTTGATAGTGGTGAAGGTCTGTTTCTCTTTGTTTCGTATGAGGGCAATCTCTTCAAGCACTTCCGATGAGACTTGAATGTAAGGAATCTGACTCAGTGATTGGTTGACTTCCGTAGGGTCGAATGTCTTACCTTCCTTTAGGGTAATTCTCAAATCGGGGTCGAACGAGGTGATTACACCCGAGATCAGTTGCTGAAATCCGTTGTAGACGGAGAGGGTGCAGACCAGTGCGATGGTTGCCACACAAATTCCTCCAGCACATATCATCGAAATGATATTGATGATGTTATAGCTCTTCTTGGAGAAGAGGTAACGCAGTGCTATGAAGAATTGTAGTCTCATAAAAAACGCTATTTCTCGTCAAGTCGTTGGTTGATACCGAGAAGTCTATCAATATTTTCTAGATAATTCAGTGAATCATCGATATAGAAGGTGAGTTCTGGTATCTGTCTTAATTGATGACGCGTTCTTTGTGAAAGGTCATATCGAATGGCTTTCGCACTCTTTTGAATCATCTCCATCATCTCTGCTTGCTTCTCATCAGGGAAGATGCTAAGATGTACTCTCGCTATGCTCAAGTCGGGAGAAACCGTTACTGAGGTGACAGAAATCAATATGCCACCTTGTGACTTCGTGAATTTCTGAAAGATGTCGCTCAATTCTTTTTGAACCAAACGGTCTATTTTATTTTTTCTTGTTGATTCCATCGTATTCTATTTTGCAATAAATTATTATCTTTGCAAAGGTAATATTTAAAAGTAGAATCTACAATTACCTGAGTAAATTGCTTTTTTGTATTACGTGAAATTTAACTGTTTTTTATTATTCTATTTGTTTCGGGAACTTCTATCTATTCCCATAAATGATTTTGTTTTTTTATATGGATACGGATTTAAAATATCCCATTGCCCTTACGATGGTGAAGGGGGTCGGACCTGCGATTGCAAGAAAGTTAATCACCTCATTAGGAGATGCTAAAACTGTTTTTGAAGCTTCCAGAAAAGAGTTGGAGAGTATTCCAAACGTTGGTAGAATCATTGCTTCACAGATTAGGAAGAGTGATTTGTTGGGACGTGCGGAGCGGGAGCTCTTGTTTTTGAATAAAGTTGGTGGGCGTGTTTTATATTTTGAAGATGATGCTTATCCGACTCGTTTGAAGGAGTGTGAGGATCATCCGATTGTCTTATATCAGAAGGGAACCATGCAACTAAATGTACCTCGTGTGATTGGTGTGGTGGGTACGCGACGTATGACACCTTATGGGAAGGAGAAGGTGGATTCTATTTTAGAGGAGTTGGGTGCTCGATTTCCTGATTTGTTGGTCGTAAGTGGATTGGCTCATGGTGTGGATGGGTGTGCTCATCGACGGTCGGTCGAATTGGGGTTGCAGACGGTTGGTGTGGTAGGTCATGGACTGGATATGATCTATCCTGCGGAGCATAGGTCCTTATCGGAGAAGATGATGGCGAATGGAGGATTGTTGACGGAGTTTCATTCTCATTGTGTGGTGGATCGTAAAAACTTTGTCTCTCGGAATCGAATCATTGCGGGGATGAGTGACATTGTGTTGGTGGTGGAGTCGGGTATAAAAGGAGGTGCATTGCTCACAGCAGAGTTTGCTAATTCCTATAATCGGGATGTGGGTGCAATTCCTGGTCGGGTGAATGATCTATATTCCATGGGATGTAATAATTTGATTAAGACCAATCGTGCCACGTTGATTGAGTCTGCTACTGATATTCTGGAGCTGATGAATTGGGAAGAAAAAAAGGAAGATAAACCGACGATGAGAAAGGTGTCATACGAGAATTTGACAGAGAAAGAGAGAATGATAGTCAACAGACTGGAGATGAATGGGAATATGCAATTGAATGTCTTGGCTCGAGAGTTGCAATTGCCCATGTCTGATTTGTCATCATTATTGTTTGATATGGAAATGAAGGATATAGTAGCATCTTCGCCTGGGGGCATGTATGGACTTAAATAAAAAATGCGGAGAGGTGAATCTCCGCATTGATAAAGATAAAATATAATTCTTCGTTAATATTTGAATGTTCCGCCGCCTAAGAATTCTCGTAATAGAGAGTTGAGAGGAATCTCCACTTCTGGTACGATAGAGAAGTATCTTAGGAAGTTGAGCAATCTGTGTACCTCATGGTATTCAGGTGAAGATTCAGGTACGACAGAAAGAATTGGTTCTGCGAATTTTTTCAACACGCAAATCTCAAATATGAGTGCAGAGTTGAACACCATATCGGCATTTTCTTGGTAAGGGAAGATCCATTTTTCCTCACCCTCCATCACTTTATCCCATCTTGAGATGGTCTCTTCTGCAGAGTAGCCTCTGTAGTTGTAGTCGCGAATGATTCTTCGAAGTAGTCGGTTGTCGCGTGTTGGTATCCAGTTGTGATTATCAAAAGAGATGGTTGTCAGCGCTGAGATATATACACGGAAGATGGTCTCTTCAGGAACCTTTGAGGTAAGCATTGGGTTTAAGGCATGGATACCTTCGATGATAAGGATACTTCTGTCGGTGAGCTTCAGTTTCTTGCCCAGGTATTCACGTTCGCCTTTTTCGAAATTGTAATGTGGCAAGTCGATTTCACCGCCTTCGAGCAGCGTATTCATGTCTTTGTTGAAACAGTCGAGGTCTACCGAGTAGATGGATTCAAAATCGAAATCTCCGTTTTCATCGCGTGGTGTCAATGTGCGAGGATGGAAGTAATCATCCATTGAGAGAGCCACTGGAATGTAACCATTAACAGCCAGTTCGACGCTTAGACGCTTACTGAATGTTGTTTTTCCAGAGGAGGAAGGACCAGCGATAAGCACCATTTTGATCTTACCTCTGTTGGTTATCTCATCGGCAATTTTCACGATTTTTTTAGCTTGAAGCGACTCTGCTATTTTGATCATGGCAGAGGCATACTCCTTGTTGGTGACCACGTTGTTCATCTCTCCTACGTTGCCAGAGAATCCCAAGATACCGTTCCATTCAGAGTGTTCACTGAAGGTGCTGAATAGTTTGTCTTGAGGAATAAATGTCTCCAATTCGTTTGGATTCTTTCTGTTTGGTATCTGTAAGTAGATGCCATCATGATAAATCTTCAAATCGAATAGAGTGATGTAACCAGTGGAAGGAGCCAAAGGCGCAAGGAACCAGTCGTAACGTCCATCTAATTCATAGATTCTAGTGTATAAGAATCCTTTGGATTTTAACAGGGTTGCAGTTTCTGGAGAACCTTGTTTGGTGAAGATGTCGATGGCCTCTTCTGTAGTCACGTTTGCCATGTTGAATTGGATGTCCGCATCAATGATTCGTTGCATCTCCTTTTTGATGTTGTCCACCATCTTTTGGTCGATTGGTTGGTTGTTGTTTAGGAGCTTACAATAGTAACCCTTGGCAATGGGATGTTCGATTCTGACGGTAACGTTAGGGTATAACTTATTGACAGCATTGCAGAAAATGAATGACAAGGAACGAACATAAGCTCTCATTCCTGCAGGTTGATCTGCGCTGATGAACTCGATTTTCTTAGGCTTGAACAACTTGAATTTTAGGTCTTTGGTTACGTTGTTTACTTTGGCAACGATGACTTTATATTTCAAATCGGGTTTTATGTCATTGTATATATCTAATAGGTTAGTGCCTAATGGATAGTATTTCTTTTGCTCGTTGTTAGCACAGAAAATTTCAATCAAATTTGGATCTGTATTCATAATAATAAATTTAAAGTATTCAACAATTAGATAGTAAACCCGTCATTGTCTCTTTGAAAACAAATGAGGGGAAAGCTATATTCATCAATTTCTTCTCGTTAGAAGTTGTTATTCACAGTGATGTCAAATTCTTTAATGAATTTGGTAAAGTTGGTGATTAGATTGGATTGTGCCGTAAGTGATTTCTTTTCTACTTTTTCCAAGATAGCGGTAATCTTTTTTGAATCCATTTTTTCATTGTTTTTTATGGATTCAATGGCTTTGGCATATTCCGTTTCGTATATCTCCTTATATGTTTGTGCGTAGAAGAGACCTGCTTTTTGTAAATAGTCTTTGTCGTTGCAGGGACCTAATTTTTGAAGATATTCAATTGTTTCATTTATTTCTGCTAAATTTTCGTCATACGTCGTTTGAATTTTAGAAAGATCGTTTGAAGGAAGTTGGTCGATGAATTTATTGACACCTTTTTCTAATTTAGTGCATTTGGTCATAACATTATCGCAGTAGTCAACGGGACTTGTACACGAAGAACAAATCAATGCAACTACAAGAACTGAAAAAAGCGTTAATAGTGATAATTTTATTTTTCTCATATTATTTCTTTTGAAGTTTAATTTTTGATAAAGATAAAAAAAAACTGAAACAAAAGGCCTCTTCTTCAAAAAAAATAATCAGTGAGTTCTATATTTTACGGACGCGGCACGCCACGTCCCTACGGATCAGAATCTCACGAAAAGAATTTATATTATAGAATCCACTAGTACCGAGATTGCTTATAAACATCAATCCTCGTACTGAGATTTGAAAGCTAAAGCGTACATTCTCATTTGTTTTACCATGGCAAGCATTCCATTGGAACGAGTAGGTGAGAGGTGCTCTTTCAATCCGATACGATCGATGAAATAGAGATCTGCATCCAAAATCTCCGTAGGCGTGTGCGCCGTTAGAATATCCACTAACATGCTGACGATTCCTCCTGCAATATCTGTATTGCTCTCTCCTTGATAGAAGACAAACCCATTTTTGTATTCTGCGTGCACCCAAACTTTGCTTTGACAGCCTTCGATCAGGTACTCTTCTGTCTTATACTCTTCGTCAATACCTTTGTTTGACATTCCTTTGTCTATAATCAGTTGATACTTGTCCAACCAATCCTCTAAAAATTCAAATTCGGAAATAATCTGATCCTGTTTTTCTTCTATCGTCATCTCTCTCTTTATTATCGTCTGAACATCTTGGCGGCACGTTCGATACCTGCTACCAAAATATCAATTTCTTCTTTTGTGTTATACATTGCAAATGATGCCCTGACTGTTCCCTCAATGTTGAATGCTTGCATGACGGGCTCCGCACAATGGTGACCCGTGCGAACGGCGATTCCCAACTTGTCGAGAATCGTACCCAAGTCATACGGATGAATGTTGCCAACCAAGAAAGAAATCAGTCCGCTCTTTGACTCTGCTTCGCCGATGAATCGCATACCGTCGATTTGACTTAACTTTTCTGTGGCATAGTGAAGCAGTTCGTGTTCATGTTGGGCAATGTTCTCTATGCCGATGTTTGACACATAGTCGAGGGCTGTAGCTAATGCGGTGGAACCGATGTAGTCGGGTGTGCCAGCTTCAAATTTGAACGGTAGCTCATTGAATGTTGTCTTCTCAAAAGTCACTTTGTGAATCATCTCACCGCCACCTTGGTAGGGAGGAATCTTCTCCAACCATTTCTCCTTTCCGTAAAGTACGCCAATGCCTGTAGGTCCATAGATCTTATGACCTGAAAAAGCAAAGAAATCAACGTCTAAATCTTGTACGTCGATGGATATATGTGGAGTTGATTGCGCACCATCCACTAAGACAGGGATGTCATGATTGTGCGCAATACGAGCAATCTCTTTGATTGGGTTGGTGGTGCCTAGGGCATTTGAGACATGCGATACGGCAATCAGTTTTGTCTTCTCATTGATGAGACTCTCCAGTTGGTTCACTTGCAAAACACCCTTTTCGTCAAATGGAATTATGCGAAGACGAATGTTGCGAATGGATTGTAGGAGTTGCCAAGGAACAATATTGGAATGGTGTTCCATTTGTGTGATGATAATTTCATCATCATCTGAGCATTGACTGATGCCGAAAGAATGAGCCACCAGGTTGATGGCTTCGGTGGTGCCTCTTGTGAAAACAATCTCATGGGCATGTTGCGCATGGATGAATTGTTGAACGGTTTTGCGGGCCGCCTCATGTGCTTCGGTCGCTTGTTGGCTTAGAAAGTGAACACCTCTGTGAATGTTGGCGTTGCAGTCGTAATATCCTTTGACAATCGTGTCGACCACGCAGGTCGGTTTTTGTGTGGTAGCGGCATTGTCAAAATATACGAGAGGTTTTCTGTATACTTCTTTTTTCAGAATGGGGAAATCCTCTCTGATTTTATCTATATTGATAGTCATTTTATACTTGTTTTTTTACGCGTGCAAAATTAAAAAAAACAATTGAAGAAATGGCATTTTACTCAAATTTGTAGCTGACTGTGATACCAATTTGTCTTGGCTTTCCTTTTTGGCAATAGTGATTACCAAAGTTGGTGAACGAATAAGTGTTGTATTCTTTGTCTGCTAAGTTTTTAGACCAACCTTTTATGTTCAATTTGTTCCATTCCCATGTGATGGATGCGTTGATCAGTGAATAAAACTGTTGACTATATAGATTGTCTTCATTCCAATATACCTTTCCGTATCCTTTCCATTCTGTTGCAATGATTAAATGAGTGATCCATGGCTCGTGTAGTTTAATCTTATATTGGAAGTCCAATCCAATAGTGTTGGCTGGTGCGAAAGGAATGCGGTTGCCGCTGTAATCAACTTCGTCGTGTTCGAATTTTAAGAATTTAGCATTGGAGTAACCATAGGATCCTTCGAAGTTGAACGTGTTGTGAGTCTCCTTGCTGGTATGTTGATAGTTGATGGAGAGTTCTCCTCCTACGCTTCGGCTTTTATCTGCATTGATAATCATACTTCCTGAATTCTTGCCCGAAGGGAAGGTCAGAATCTGTTGGTTTCTACATAAAATGTAGAACAAAGAGAAATCAATGTTGAATACTTTCTCAGGGGATAGGAAGTGACCTCCAAATTCGAAGTCCCAGCTATGCTCGGAGTCGTATGCAATGTTTTGGGTGTAGTCGAAAATAGGTAATCCAGTCTCTTTTACATTTACGTCAACCTCGTTGAAGATGGTGGTCATGATTTTGTTTTGTATGATATCCGAGAACAATAGGGTGTTGAATCCACCTGCTTTGTGACCTCTTGCAGCGTATGCGTATAGATTGCAATATTGGTTGAAGTTGTATTGAGCGGATATTTTAGGCAAGACTTGGAAATCGGAAAGAGTTTGAGAACCATAGAAATGTGTTTTGATGCCCTTCTCTTCATTCATGCAGAGGGAGACGATGTATTTCAAGTCGTTTTGACTCAAGTAGTCAAGTCTGGAGTGTTCGTAATCCAGACGTAGACCTGCCACCAAATCCCATTTGCCAAGTGTGAATTCAGACTGATGGTAAACGGCGGTTCCGATGGTTGGGATCTCGAAGTCGTTGGTGACGGTTAGCTCATTGCCACTAATGGTCAGTTTGCTGTTCGGGTGTGCTGATTGTATACCTTTGTCTACCGTGCTACCGAACAGATAGTCGAGTCCGTCTTGATGGTAGGTGATGGGTGACTCGGTTTTGTTATGTTTGTAAAAGACCCACAATCCGTTTTTCCAGTTCCATTTCCGCTCTTGGTTGATAGTGGAACGGAAGTTGAATTCGTGAGAGAAGGCGTGTTCTTTTTGCTTCTCATCCCTTGTGATAATGGATTTTGTCATATAGTCGGGGTCCAAAAACATCTTATCGGACAGGAATTGGTAACCTGTGATGCTGTTGAAGATGAATTTCTCGTATCTATATTGGATGACTAATCCGTCTGATACAGTAGCCCTCTTGTATTTGTTATCTCCATCGTATGCAATGGGTTGTGTCTGATCGTAGCGGTCGGTAAATGCGTATGGAAAACCACCTTCTGACAGATATCCTCCGGAGATGACATTGTCGACGGTGAATTTTTCTTTTGGCGACCAGATGATACGAGCTCTGGCACTGAAACTATTGTGAGGGTCACACGGAGCACCTTTGTATTCGTTGATGAAAAAACCATCTGTGTGTTTGTAGTTGGCAGCGACAGAAACTCCGAAATTGTCTTTCGGTTTTTGATAGGTGGAGGCTTTCAACTTGACTGTGTTTGCTGTGGAGTAATCGGCAGAAACACGAGTTCCCTGATAGTTGAGAGGAGATAGCGTATAGACATTCAATACACCCATCATGGAGTTACGTCCCGTGGATGTTCCTTGTGGTCCACGAAGCATTTCGATACGTTCCACATCAAACAAATCGGCGTCGAATGCATTCTTGTTGAGTGTTGGTACGTTATCCACATTCATGCCGACAACGGGCACACCAACCAATGAACCAAATCCTCTCACGAATATGGCGGATGTCATACTCGAACCAAAATCGGGCATGAAAAAGTTTGGTGTGTTACCACTAACATCTTTTATGGATTTTATTTCCCTTAATTCCAATTGATCAGCACCAAAGGATGTGAAGGCTACGGATTGCTCTTGCAGTGATTTGCTATCACGTGTGTTGGCTATCACGACAAACTCACGGAGAAAGTGCATGACTGGATCGTCAGGTATCGTGTCGTCACTATTAAGCCATGCTGCTAATGTGTCCATTGTCACCTCTCTTAGAGTTACCTCTTTTCCGTTATGAATCTCAGTCCATGTTTTTAGCTCCAATTTGTCATTTTCGTTAGCATCTTGTGGCTTTTTCGCATTCGCGTTACATACGCATGCTATCCACACAAGTGCTGTTAGTGCATATATTAGTTTGAAATGTCTCATCTTTTATGTTAGTTCGTTTCAATAATAACTACAAATATATGTTAAGATGTGAATAAATCAAAAAAAAGCAAATAAAATCACTCATTCTTAGCCTCGGATTTTTCATTTGTTGGTAATTGGTTCAATTATCTTCCCCGCCATCCGTCGTCCTGCGTCGTAGGCTTGTTGCAAGTCGTTTTCCCAATGCTCGTCGCGATACTTCCGCTTCTCTTCTTCCGAGAATCCTGCTAACTCATAATTGGCGTAGTTCTTAACTTGATAGGTGTTGTAGGCAATCAGTTTTTCGGGTTCTCCGAGTGCCTGGGTGATGCAATATTCCATCGAACCGTAGCCGTTACAGTTGTTGTACTCTTGGGTGCCGTTCTGTGTTTCAATCAACACTACGGGCATACGTTTGGGCGCAGTGTTGCTATAATCGTTGTACGAAAGCCAAGGGAATGCCAAACGCTCTAAGAAAGCTCGCATTTGGCCAGTGACCTCTCCGAAATAGTTGGGCGATCCAAGCACAAGTCCGTCGGCTTCCGCTATCTCATTCAATATTGGTGTGAGTCCATCCTTAAACTTACAGATGTTAACCGCCTTTCCTTTGATTTTACAGGCCATACACGACATACAACCCTTGTAGTCGATTTCATAGAGACGATAACTCTTCACTTCAATCTCTTCACTTGCTGAGTTCACTCCTTCTGCAAACTTCTTTAGCATAGATGCGGTGTTGAACGTCTTGCGCGGTCCACCGTCGATAATGATGATTCTCTTCATAAAATTTATATTGTTTTTTCAAATATATTAAATTATTGTCAATGTTAAAGGATTTTGTCCCTGAAAATCTGCTTGTTGCCCTACTTGTCTGACGTAGAAAATGATGATTCGAAAGTTAAATCGTGTTAATTTTTAGATATATCGCTTGCGATATAAATACTTTTTCATAATTTTGTGTCGTGTACGATATATCTCGCTGATGTGAGTCGTTTTGTACAGGTATGTTTAATCTTAAAAATTCGAATGATATGGGTATATATGATTTTACGGTGCTCAACACCAAGAAGGAGCCAGTTAGTCTGGCGGAATACAAAGGAAAGGTTCTTTTAGTTGTCAACACGGCTACAGGTTGCGGATTCACGCCGCAGTATGAAGAGCTGGAGGCGTTGTACAAGAAGTATGAGGGACAAGGTTTTGTCGTATTGGATTTTCCATGCAACCAGTTTGCGGGACAAGCGCCTGGTACGGAAGAGGAGATTGTGAACTTTTGCCAGCTGAAATATGATGTCACCTTCCCTCAGTTCGCTAAGATCAAAGTGAACGGTAACGAAGCCGATCCGCTTTATAAATGGCTTAAAAAGCAAAAAGGCGGTTTGTTGGGCAGTGCCATTAAATGGAACTTCACCAAGTTCCTCATCGACCGTGAAGGTAACGTGATCGAGCGTTATGCACCTACCACCAAACCGGAAGATATTGAAAAGGATATTCTTAAATTGCTCTAGATATGTACGAACAGCTTAAGTTAGACAACCAGCTTTGCTTCCGTCTCTATTCGGCGGCGCACCTTACCATGAAGGCCTATCAGCCCTATTTCGCACCGATAGGCATCACCTATCCGCAGTATCTTGTGTTGCTCGTGCTGTGGGAACAGGACCATCAGCCAGTATGCGACATCGCCAAGCGACTGATGCTCGACACGAACACGGTAACGCCTCTGTTGCAACGCATGGAAAAAGCGGGACTCGTCATCCGTCAGCGCGGGGAGCAGGACACGCGTCAGCGGATTGTGTCGTTGACAGACAAGGGTATAGATCTTCGCGACAAGGTGGCCGACGTGCCCAAGTGTTTGGGTGAGAGCATCATGGAACAGGTTGGCTCGGCAGACGAATTGAAGGCGATCATCCCGTTGCTCGACCAGCTTATTGAGGGACTGAAGAAGATTGAAAGTAAATGTCAAAATTGTTAACATTATAAAACAGGTCATTATGGCACAAACGTGTGAAAACTGTAAATTTCGCGAGCATTACGAAAAGAAACCCAAATCGCTATTAGGACGTTTTTGGCGGTGGCATATCAACTTTTGTCCAGGGTGGAAAGCCTATTTCACTTCGCTTCCTGCCGAGAAACAGGAAGAACTACGTTCGAAGTATCAGTTTAATAAATACCAGGATAACGAATAGATTTTGCAAACCAAATTATAAAAGTATGAATATCGATACAATAATTCCAGTCAACAAGAAGCACTTGCTGTTGATGCAGGTGCTCTGTTGGTTGGGTCCGGGGGTGAAGATACTGACCACAGGCATACAATCCCTATTACAAGTGAAATTGACGAACCCAGAAAGAGTCTGGTGGCTTCTTTTGATAGCAGTGGCGGTTGCCGTTCTTTTTTCGCTGATGTTCAATGGGTTTATAAAGCGATACACAGCCCGCATATTGAATTTCCCGGAACAGAAGAAATCCCTGTTCGCCTTTTTTGACCTACGAGGCTATCTTCTCATCTTCTTCATGATGGGACTTGGCATCAGCCTGAAATTTATACCAGGCATTCCGAAAGAGTTTTTTGCGGCATTCTATCCCGGACTTGGTGTAGCGCTATCCATTGCAGGCCTGCGCTATTTTGTGAGTTGGTGGAAGGCGGCGTAGTGTTGAACCTTCAATAAAATCACAATTCTCACCTCATCTTCCCAAACATCGCCTTCATCATCTCCTTGTCCATTGGTTGCATGGTGTTGAGCTTGAGCGACTTCACCATTTTGAGCGTGCCTTGTTTGTACTTCTGGAAATGGTCGGTTTTCAGGTGGGCTTGATAGACGGCGTCGTTGGCATAGATTTCGAGAATGCGGATCTGGCATGAGTCGGCTGGGTCCTGCATCGGAAACAGGCAGATAACGCCTGGCTCACGCTCCACCGACAGACGGTCAACCTCGGTGGCATACGCAAGATACTCGCTCAAATATTCGGGATAGACCTCGATTTCGGCAATACGGACAATCATATCGCCGTAAGGCTTAGCTTCGGTGGTAAGAGAGCCGTCGGAAAGTCCGAACAGACGTTCTGCGTTTTGATACAGAAACATATCCTTGTATGCCGCAAGGTCGGGCTCTTCGGTAAGATACTTTTTCATACGCTCGAGACCTGCTGTCAGCACTTGCGGGGCAACATACGGATAGTCGGACCCGTAGAGAATATGCTCGGGCGTGGTGATTGTCAGCATCATACGGATAACCTCGGGCGAGTGGGCACCTGCAAGGTCGAAATAAAGCGAATTGAGATTCGCCTGCCAATCGATTTCACCCACGAGTTTGTTGGCCTGCATCACGGCGGTGAGCGATTTCATCCTTGGCACGGCAAGCGGCAGATAGGCGCCACAGTGCGGAATCACAATCTTTACATTCGGGTAACGAGCCAAAACATTGCGGCTGAACAGATTGGCAACGGCACGGGTAGTTTCCGAAAGGTACTCCTGCATAGCGAGTGGCGTTTGTTGCATCACTTGCCGATTGACAGGCTCAGGGCGGTGCGGGTGCAGAATGACAACGGCTTTGCGGCTGTTGAGCACCGAAAAAAGCGTGTCGAGTTCGGGTGTGCCGAGATATTGCCCCGCAACGTTGGTGGCAAGTTTTATGCCGTCGGCTTTGAGCGTATCGAGTGCGTAAACGGCTTCTTTCACAGCCGCATCGACATCGGGCAACGGCAAAGCGGCGCAAAAAAGAAAACGTTCGGGGTAACGCTGCTTTAGTTCGGCGGCATCCTCGTTGGTCTTTCGCACAACGGCGGCCGACGACGGTTGGGGGGCGGCAAGCGTCAGCACCGAAGTTGACACGTTGTTGTCGTCCATCCACTTAATATGTTGATTCGCATCATATTTAGGCAATGGGAAACCTTCGTCCAACAAGCGGTTTTCCTGTTTCAATGCTGATACAAAATC
>CACZUS010000040.1 GCA_902784425.1 uncultured Bacteroidales bacterium | reverse complement strand
TTGAAACCAAGGAGCATCCTGCCATTCCCGTATTGCGAAACGACATTGATTACAATCATCACATGAACAATGCCAACTATGTTCGCATAGCCATGGAACTATTACCCAAGGATTTCCCTATAAAAAACATGAGGATAGAATTTAGACTTGCCGCAAAAATGGGGGATGAGCTAACGCCACAAACCATCGAAACGGAGAAAGCCTTCTATGTTCTCTTATCCATTAGAGGACAAGTCTGCACCATCATTGAGTTTACCTAAACGCATACAAAATGGGGAAAAATAGAATGAAAAAACTGAGAACAATGTTATATATCTTACTTAGTTTAATATCAATTGCAGCCATCGGCGTAGCTATCTTCTTACAGCAACCGAAATTTGGGCGAAAAGCACAAGGGGAGAGGAAGGTACGCATGGAGAAGTCGCCCTACTATAAAAACGGTCAGATGGAGAATGAGATTCCCACAGAGAAGATGACAGGCGAGAGTGGTTTCGTTGGCACCATGCTCAAATTTATCACAGGTGCAGGGAAGAGTGACCGCGTGATACCACAAGAAGGGGAAGTTCCGTTGATAAAGACCGATTTAAAACAACTGCCAGACAGCAGCGATCTATACGTATGGTTTGGTCATAGCTCATTCTTGCTTCGACTCAATGGAAAGAACGTGTTAGTGGATCCCACCTTGGTGGCTGCCTCTCCTGTGAAATTCTATATCAAAGCATTTCCAGGAACGGATTATTACAAACCAGAGATGATGCCCGACAGAATCGACTATCTAGTTATCTCGCACGATCATTGGGATCACTTGGATTATGAGACGGTGACAGCCTTGAAAGATCGAATCGACCATGTAGTCTGTCCATTAGGTATCGGTGAAGATTTTGAATATTGGGGATTTAGCAAAGAGCAAATTGTGGAATTAGACTGCAATGAAAATTTCACGTTCAGTACAGATAGTTTCACGTTCCATTGTCTACCCACACGCCATTTCTCCGGACGTAGCATTACAGATGCCATGCAGACCCAGCGAGCCTCATGGCTCATTGAAACGCCCAAGCAAACTGTCTTCTACACGGGAGATGGAGGTTACTCAGATCGATTTGAACGTTACGGACAACAATTTCCCAACATCGACCTTGCCATCATGGAAAACGGGCAATATAGTGTCAATTGGAACCAGATACACACCCTGCCAGAGCAGCTTGGATTAGAGGTGAAAGGACTCCATCCGAACCGCTTCATTACGGTTCATCACTCTAAATATCCATTATCCAGTCACGCATGGGATGAGCCGCGCATCAACGAGCAAAGAGCCTCTATAGAGAGTGGAGTGCCCGTCATCGTAGCACAAATAGGAGAAGTGATTAAATTAGATTCAATAAAAGAGACAACAAACGTTGAGGAACAACCCGTAACAACAGATAAAAACGTTCAATAAATGGTGGGCAAATTTCATTTTTGTAGAGACGCGGCGTGCCACGTCTTTACGATAGAGTCGCGGCACACCACGTCTCTACGGTAAGAACGTAGCGTGCTACGTCCGTTGTAGTGATTGTTTAACGCTAATTTTACAGAATTCACCTGAAAAATTTTCCAAATATCATTTTTATAATTCAATTCATTATTATAAATTTGCTAAAACCCGAATTTATCAAAGGCGAAACGATAGAAACGACAATTAACAATAAATAATAATAAATTAAATTCTAATTATGACTGGACCATTTTTATTGGGAGTGTTGATTTTCATAGGCATTATACTACTTGCCTTGTTTTTCCACTTCTTTCCAGTGTTACTTTGGCTATCAGCTAAAGTGTCTGGAGTTAACGTATCGTTAGTACAATTGTTTGTGTCACGCATTCGTCACGTGCCACCAGAACTAATCGTACAGTGTTTAATTGAAGCACACAAAGCAGGATTGAAATCCATCACTCGCGATGAGTTGGAGGCACACTATCTTGCGGGAGGTCATGTAGACCGTGTAGTACATGCATTAGTATCTGCATCAAAGGCCAACATTGATTTGGACTTCAAGATGGTAACAGGTATCGATTTGGCAGGTCGTGATGTGTTGCAAGCCGTACAAATGTCAGTAAACCCTAAGGTGATTGACACGCCACCAGTTACAGCAGTAGCTAAGGATGGTATTCAGTTGATTGCCAAAGCTCGTGTGACTGTACGTGCCAATCTACAACAATTGGTTGGTGGAGCAGGAGAGGAGACAATCTTAGCCCGTGTAGGTGAAGGTATCGTATCATCCATCGGTTCCAGCGAAACGCACAAATCAGTGTTGGAGAATCCAGATTCCATCTCTAAGTTGGTGTTGAAGAAAGGTTTGGATGCTGGTACAGCGTTCGAGATTCTTTCCATCGATATCGCAGACATCGACGTAGGAAAGAACATCGGTGCTCAATTGCAAATTGACCAAGCTCAAGCTGATAAGAACATCGCTCAAGCTAAGGCTGAGGAACGTCGTGCAATGGCTATCGCCGCTGAACAAGAGATGAAGGCTAAGGCTCAAGAGGCTCGTGCTAAGGTGATCGAGGCTGAGGCTGAAATTCCTAAGGCAATGTCTGAAGCTCTCAAATCTGGTAATCTTGGAATCATGGATTACTATCGTATGAAAAACATTGAAGCAGACACCAATATGCGTGAAGCAATTGGCAAACCTGCTGCTAAAAACAACGAAAAATAATCGTTAAGATAGAAAAGGAGAATGACGGTATCGAAGCCTCATTCTCCTTCTTTTTTTAATTCCAACTTCAAAATGAAACACCCTAAAGGTCTTTACCTATTGTTCGCCACTGAAATGTGGGAACGTTTTAGTTATTATGGCATGAGAGCCCTATTGGTTCTCTATCTAACCAAATCTTTAATGGAAGGAGGTTTTGGCTTTTCCAGCAAAGATGCCTCTTTAATCTATGGAATCTTTACCGGATTAGTCTATTTCACCCCCTTAATCGGAGGATGGCTGGCCGACAATTACATCGGACAACGTCGCGCTATCACCATAGGCGCCATCACCATGATGTGCGGTCAATTCTGCCTCTTCTATGAAACCAGTCTCACCTTCTTATACGCAGGACTAACACTACTCATCATCGGAAACGGATTCTTCAAACCAAACATTTCCGTGATTGTGGGTAATCTATACGAACCCAATGACATCCGAAAAGATGCTGCTTACACCATCTTCTACATGGGTATCAACATAGGTGCCTTCTTCGCACCACTATTGTCTGGCTATTTTGCCTACGAATTTGGTTACCGTTATGGTTTTCTCGTTGCATGCATCGGTATGTTGCTGGGATTAATCGTTTATCAAACACTGGGCAACAAATACTTAGGAGATCTTTGCAAGACCCCTCAACTCAAATCGGCAACGGATAAGCAAAACGACACACCTCTTACCCGAGAGGAAAAAGATAGAATCATGGTCATACTCATCTTTGTCATCTTCAGCATCTTCTTCTTCGCCGGATTTGAACAGGCAGGTAGTTCCATGACTCTCTACACCGAAAAATATATCGATCGCAATATTAATGGCTTTACTGTTCCTACTGAATGGTTTCAATCCATCAACCCAATTTTCATTGTTATCTTGGCTCCTATACTATCCAAAATATGGCAAGAATTAGCTTCAACTGGTAAAGAGCCCGATATCCCCACAAAAATGTCAATGGGTATGATCTTGCTGGGACTCGGATTCCTCGTCCTTGTCTTTGCTGTCATGCAACGTGGTGGCGACATTGCTGATGAAAGCATCAAAGCCAACATCCTCTTCATGATCTTCACCTATCTGTTTCATACACTGGGTGAACTCTGTTTGTCACCTATCGGACTCTCCATGGTCTCCAAACTATCTCCCGTCAAATTAGCTTCATTGATGATGGGCTGTTGGCTACTCAGCAGCTTCTTCGCTAACACACTAGGCGGATTACTCGCTTCATACACAGACAACTGGGGAGCTGGAGTTATTTTCAAATTCTTATGCATTTTCTCCATCCTAATGGGATTGCTGTTATTTAGTCTCCGAAAATGGTTGCTGAAAAAATCGTATGGATTACTCGATTCTTCCATGCCAAAGAAATCGTAGAGATGCACGGCCGTGCGTCTCTACAACGGCACCACGAAATCAAATTCATCGAAATATTTATCAACCCACAATTTGTATTAAATTTGTTTATATAGTTCACCTAAGCAAAAGTTTTATATATTTGTCAGACATAAATCAATCTATAACGAAAACAAATAAGTAAGATGAGAAACGAAGAAAAGATATACAACTACATAAAGGAGATTGCTGACAAGCAATTCAACGAGAAAGAGAAGATATCGAGAGCAGACCTTGCTTTTATCCTTCATGACAAATACAAAGTGGATTGCACAGATGGCGCTGCATTAAGCGGAGTCATTTACAGAGCCTATAAAAAACTGGGACAACCTGAATCCATAAAAATCATTGTCAACAACAATGAGAGCATAAGCGTTGTCGACCAATATGAACTGAATGCTCAATTGGACGAAGGCAACACAAACGAAGCTTTGGCAATTGTCAACGACGACCTGTTAACCGCTCAAGACCTGCTCAATGAAGCCAAACAGAACGTCAATGATGCATTGAAAATCGAGATTGCCAAAGAGATTACCGATCTCAACAAATGGTTGGAAGGAACAAGCGACCTTCAAGCCATTCAATCCAAAGGTGCTTCATTGATGCAGAACTATGGCAAGATGGTCGAAAGCTACCATTCCGCTGAAGTCGGAGTAAAGTCTGACGTGCATAACTTTGTCGAACTCCGTAGTAGCATCAACTCGCTCTTCTTACAATACGCCAACGCTTTGGTCGACGTCTTTGGAGACTCCATAAAAGTCGTAGCTCCTCAGTTGTTCGATTTCGACGCAATTCAATGGTTGGATGTCAGTGCCATGCAAAAGCAAGCTCAATTGGAGTTTGGCAAATTGGACGAGCATTGCACCTTGCTGGTGGGTGAGATCGCCAGTCATTACAAACAGACGGTCAACCAACTTCCTGTCTGGATGAAGATGAGTAAGTCGATAGGTGCCAAAGGCGGTATCTATGGAACCTTGGTGGCAGGGGCTATTTCCTACCTCAACCACTGGATGGATGCGAAAGAAAAGACGACACAGATGCAAAAGGAGTTTGTGCAGTTTGAAAACAGCATCAAGAAAGACCGCCAACAGATTAGCAGCGATATTCTTCGCTTGGCAACCATTCATAAGATATTAAACGACCTCTATATTCCTCGCGCCGACGCCTTCGCACGATTGAGCGACCGTGTTTTGTCGAGCGACCTTCAACAACTGTTGAACGCGGTATACACGGATGAGGTGAAAGGCTTAAAGGAGAAAAGAGACCAACTCTTGAAACGCCACCAAGAATTGGAGAGAAGCATCAACGATCACCAAGAGAACATCGTTCTGTTCAATAGTCAGATCACAGAGAATCAAGGTATGCTTGATGCTCAGAAATCCAACTACGAAGAGGCAAAAGACCGCAAACCAGCGGCTCCTAACTTACTCTCCCGTTTCTTGACCTTTGGCGTGGCTCAGCGCAATTATGGCAAGAGACTATTAGAGTGGGATCAACATGACGGCAAACTGGTCTCTGCCTACGAAGATACCCTTACAGAGGTATACGAAAGCAAGGAAGACTTGGAAAAGCACACCAACAGCCTCAACAAAGACAAACAAGAATACGAGGCTTGCAAAGAGCAGTTAAAAGAACTGAATCGTCAGATCGCAGAGAAGATGCAGTGTTCGCCTCAACAAAAAGCAGAGGTGCTCAAACACTTGAAAAACATCATCTCATTGTTACACACAGGAAAAGTAATCATCGAAAGCAAATTGGATGATTCACTAATGAATGTAACAACCATAGAGAAAAACGAGGATATCACTGCCATTCCAAACGATATAGTCAACAAACTCCAACAGTTTGCAGGAAACGTATGCTCCGAACTGAAACAAAGCGGAGTGGAAGTCTCCAACGCCATCCTGAACGAGTTCGGCATCGCACAAACAGACCTCTCGGAAGAATCAAACGAGAGCATGTTGCACGCAGTGGACAAAATGACCGATTTGATCCAAAACTGGTCATACCTGCAAACAGAACAAATGAAAGCGCAACTGACCGATGCTGTCTACCATCAAGAAATGGAGCGTTTAAAGCAAGAATTCCAGTCCACCATGGCAAATATCGACCAGAAGAACAAAATCCTCTTAGACGTGCTAAAAAGGGCCAATACGGCCGTCGACACAGACGAGTTGCGTAATGCTCTAATCGATTTGGCTGGTATTCCAGAACAAGAATTAAATCAAAGCGATTTGGAAGCCATCTTGAAAGGTGAGAAAAAACTAGAGATATAATGTCAAACATTAGGAGAGAGAAGACGCGAGAGAAACTGGGCTTTGATACCGAAAAAATCAAAAAGAAAGAAGAGAAGATTCGGTTAAAAGCTCTGGAGAAACAGAAGAAGAGAGAGTTATGGCGTCAATCGATTGAAGAAAAACCGCTCTACAAAGTTCTGATCAAAGGGGCTATCGGTTTCGATATAGCCGATGCCTTGTTGGGACTTTTAGAGATGGTCGGAGATCTCTTTTCTGGTATCATCGGACTCTCATATGTGATTCTGTGCATCTTCACAGTTAAATCCTTACGATTAACCGTTGCCGTATTAGCCGTGATGTTGGTCGATCTCATCATCGGTCTCATACCAGGAATCGGTACGATAGTGGATTTTGTATTTTGTGGCAACTATATCAACAGGAGCATGATTAAAGGATACGTTGAGGATGACCCTGTCATCAAACGACGCGTCAATATCATCTCCTTCATCGGAATATTCGTCATTGTAGGCTCCTCCTTTGCACTTACGAAACTAATCATGAAATGTTTCTGAAAAAAAATGAATTTGGGACACCTTAAGGGGTGTTCAATAATATCCGTTTGTCAGATGGTCACCATAGAGACGCGGCATGCCACGTCTCTACAAATGGGAACCGAAACCAATTCAATCATACAACCTATCTTAAAGCCAAAGCAATCGAATGTCAAAACTGAATTTCATATTTAACAGTGGGAAAAATCCGAAATGGAAGTTTTTCGCCAAAGGTTTTTTTCAGTATATCACCCCAAAATGGTTTTGTCAAAGGCAGTTACAACCCTTACTAAAATCCATTGATCTCCGCGAGGATAAGGATTACATATACAGTCGCGTTAATTACTACAATCAGTTAATCGAAAAGAGCGTTTTACCCGCTTCTGCCACCTATCTGAAAGATCACAAATGGGGGAAGAAGGTGACCTCTTATCTCATTGATAGTTATGAATATTCACGCTATTTCAACCCTTTCTATAAATGGTGTACATGCTTTGGTGATGTAACGTGGGTACCCCAATCACCGTCGATTGTCAAAAGCAGACCCATACAAGGAGAGAATACGAATTCCATTCTGTTGAACTTGGATAAAGTCAGACATTTCATTTTCATACAAGACAAAAAAAAATTCGAGGAGAAGAAAGATGCGGCGCTCTTTCGAGGGAAAGTCAATGGGAAACCCAACCGAATCGAATGCATGAAGAAGTTTTTCGGACAGGAGAGGGTATCAGTAGGAGCCATAGATAAAAATCCTCCTGTAGCGGAATGGCATACCGAGAAACTCACCTTATGGCAACAATTGGAATATCGTTATATATTAGCCTTGGAAGGGAATGATGTGGCCAGCAATCTAAAATGGGTGATGTCGTCCAATTCAATCGCTATGATGCCACAACCGAAGTATGAGACATGGTTCATGGAGGCGAAACTGATTCCTAACTATCACTACATAGAAATACAACCTGATTTTTCGGATGTAGAAGAGAAGATGAATTACTATAGCGAGCATTTAGATGAAGCACTATTGATTATCCAACACGCTCACGAATATGTGCAACAATTTCAGGACAAAAAGCGAGAGAAGCTTATTTCGCTCGCTGTACTAAACAAATACTTTGAGATGACTAACGATGCTACAACAGATGTGGAATGATAGGACGGTGGTGGTTGTCATCAAAGCGGACGCGGCACGCCACCCATCATAGAGACGTGGCACGCCGCGTCTCTACAAAAAAATCCCATGCAACATTGGGTTGCACGGGATGATAATTATTCTTTCTAAATTCTATTCTTAGATATATTCTTTTCCTATTTTCACCTGTGTATCGTTCACAAACTGACGGATACGTTGTTCTTCCGTCTTTTTGCAAATCAACAACACATTGTCTGCCTCTGCCACGATGTAATCCTCCAAGCCTTGTACAACTGCCAATTTACCCTCAGGCAAGGCAATTACATTATCCTTGCATTCATATAGCAAAGACTTACATTTCAAAGCGACATTAGAAGAAGTATCCTTCTTTGAGTGTTCGTAAATAGAGCCCCACGTACCCAAATCAGACCATCCAAAATCAGCTGCTAAGACATCCACATTGGAAGCCTTCTCAAGAATAGCATAGTCGATAGAGATGTTGGTGCAATTCTTATAAATACGATCAATGAAAGCTTGTTCTTCCGATGTGTTATAGAAACATCTGCCCGTTCTGAACTTATTGCTCATCTCGCCCATAAAATTGTCGAATGCAGACAAGATGGTTTGTACGTTCCAAATGAACATACCTGAATTCCAGAAGAATTCACCACTCTCAACAAAGATTTTAGCTAAATCAGCATTCGGTTTCTCGGTGAATGTTTTCACCTTATAGAGGTTATTTTCCGGGTCTATCTTATCAGCAATTTGAATGTAACCATAGCCTGTTTCCGGACGACTTGGTTTAATACCCATTGTTAAGATTTCATTATGGTCTTTCGTATAATCGAGAGCGATTTTAACCATTCGGATAAACTCATCTTCCTTCAAGATAAGATGATCGGAAGGGGAGACCACAACATTCGCTTTATCATTGAGTGCCTCAATCTTGTTCATTGCATAGGCAATACAAGGAGCAGTGTTTCGACGAGCTGGCTCCAACAAAATCTGGTTTTCTGAGATTTCTGGTAGTTGCTCTAAAATCAGATCCTTATAATTGCTGTTAGAGGCTATAAAAATATTCTCTTTGGGTACAATTTTTGAAAAACGATCAAACGTCATCTGTAACAGCGAACGCCCAGTTCCAAAGAAATCCAAGAACTGTTTCGGTCTTTTCTCTGTGCTGAATGGCCAAAAGCGACTACCTACGCCACCCGCCATAATTACGCAATAATTATTCTTCATTATTTCTGATATATTTTGGGCAAAGATAATTCTTTTTATTTTACATCCATCAAATTTTTAGAAAAGATATTCAACAAAAGAGAGGGAATTTTTCAGGTAGGTTTTATTTTCCCCCGTATGGACGTGGCGTGCCGCGTCCGCTTTGATGGCAACCACGTCTGATGCGGCGTGTCGCGTCCACTGTGGTCGTGATTCTCCATCATCCTATAAAAAAAACGTGTCTCCACGAGAGGAGCTAATCCTTCACAGAGACACGGAGTTGTATTTCAAATCGTTGAATTGGCAATCACCAATTATCATTCATCGATTAAAAATTTCCATGATAGAGTTCACCTGACGTCTTTTGGCTCAAATCAATTTCATATTGAACAGGATATTGTCCGTTTGTCAAAACGGTAACAACATATTTCTTTGCTTCTGCACCCCAAACTTTACACTTGCTTTCATAACTGCAATAACATTCATCCTCACCCTCTGTTGGATCAACAATATTAATGATTATTTCATTACCGTTCACCTTCACTGTTGAATAGACAGAAGTTGCATTACAATGCTTATAAGCAGAACATTCTATTACGCCTTCTCCTGATGCAGGATCAATATTATATCGTATGTAACTTGGTGAAGGTTCAATCACTGGTTCTACGACAAGGGGGTCAATCACAGGTTCTACGTCACCAGAACTTTCCACTTGTGGTTTTGGATCATCAGGAGTGAGTTCAAGGTTACAAAAGGGAACTGCACTATTATACGACAAACATTCTGTTGCCGATACATACGATCCCCCTAATGCTGGTTTTTCATCCTCTTTATTCTCACATGATGTGACTAAAAACGATGCACCTAACAGTGCTGCTCCGCATAAAATATGAAATTTACTCATAAATAAAAATAATTAGTGAAAGGATTCTAATATCACTCAACAACCGCAAGAATCCAATGAGTCGATTGTTAAAATGTTGTTCATTTGAAACGTTTTCAAATTTAGATAATTTTTATTCTCTTACAAAATTTTCTTATGAGATAATTACCTACAAACCCATCTTTTTTCACATTTTCCACCCACACAAATAACTTTTATACAATAATCACAAAAGCGTTATCTTTTTACAATTTCCACTTATCTCCGTTTTAACGTTCCATTCTTAATATCTTTTTTGCGTCGTTTACGTATCTGATTCCACAAACGGAAAGTGCCAGTATGCCAAAACCCCATTGTACAATTGATTCTGTCAAAACTGCGCTTATATCTCTTAGCAATTTTTTTCAGTTGCGTGTAATACGACTCGTCGTATGAATTGCCTGGGGAGACATGATATATATTGGCGGGTATCACATAGACTTTCTCTCCGAGTTCTCTACATCGCAAACTGTATTCAACCGCATACATATGCCACGAATCACAACTCAACTCCCTGAATATATTGATGTATTTAGTCTCATTTTTTATGATAAAAAAGCACTCATCAACCGTTTCACATGGGGTTTCCTGCGTGATGTGGTAATTGCAGACTTCCCTTGGTTCTTCTCCATGGTATATGTTGCTGATGATGTCCCGACCAGCAACCCCAGCCACTCCAACAATTCCGAAATCTTCTATCTTCTCTAATTGTTGATAAATGTTTTTCAGTTCATCGTCGTTCAACAAACGGATGTCTTGATGCGAACAAATGATGTATTTCCCCAAACAATTGTCAAGACCGCTTTCATAGGCTACCTTAGCATTCGGAAATTTATTCTCTGTGTTGTCAATATATTTTAACTCAGTTGTTACCTCTTGCTGAGCTTCCACACTTGATTTTAAGCAATCCTGCAGAAGCTGTCCGTTATTATATACTGATATGATCGTGAAATTCTTCATTATAAAATCATTTAAGGTGAAAACATAGAATCCTCCATTTATTACTTACTCATTCACCACCTTCCATCCATTCGGGATTCGGTCTTTTCCAAATTCTTGGGACAGTTCTTTGGGACAGATGAAGGTGCCATTAGGAGCAACTTCGGAGAGCCAATTGAGGGTGTACCAACCGTTTTTCTTCTTAATATTATTTAGTCGGTTCGGATCTACAACAATGGGCATATCACATATGGGTTGGTCTTCTGGTTCTGGAAGATCTGGGTCAAGATACTCAAATTCGTTTTCTGTTTCATCAGATGCTGTGTCCTCCGCATCCCAACTTGTGAATTCCACCTTAATCGTTTCAAGTCGTTGGCATTCTGAAAACATTTCATCGTAGCATATGCTAGTCAATGAAGTAGCAGGTAATTCGGGCGCTTTTGTTAGATTAGTACAATTTTTAAACATTCCTCGGTAGCACCCTTTTGCTAGCGTGGTGGCAGGTAGTTGCGGTGCCTCTTCCAGACTACTACAATAGTAGAACATTCCACAGTAACAAGACTCTGCCAAGGTGGTAGCAGGCAATTGGGGTGCTTTCTTTAGATTGTAACAGCCTACAAACATCTCTTCATAACATCCTTTTGCCAACGTGGTGGCAGGCAGTTGCGGTGCTTGTTCCAAATTAACACAAGTGTAGAACATTTTGCAGTAACAAGAATCTGCCAGGATGGTAGCAGGTAATTCAGGTGTTTTTTTTAGATTACAGCCTAAGAACATCCTAAAGTAGCATGCCTTTGTCAATGATGTGGCGGGCAGTTGCGGAGCCTTCGTCAATTCAGTACAGAAGCTGAACATTCCGCTATAGCAATACTCTGTCAAGGTAGTAGCAGGCAATTCAGGTGCTTGTGTGAGGCTGACGCAGTTTGCGAACAAGTTGAAAAAACACTTTTTCCCCTTTATTTCTTTGCTTTCTCCACAACCATCGATCAGGCTCATCACACTTCCGCTTGCTTTGATACGCCCACTCATAACAAAGTTTGTGTATGTATATTCTTCGTTCTTCGAAAAAGCCTCTGGGTTTATTCCTTTCAACAATGCCTTGTCTCCTTTCTCTTTCAACACGACAAGAGTGCCATGGGATAACTTTATCCACCTTTTACCTCCATCCAACGAGTATTGTATATCCGGGTTGTTCTCGTTATAATTTACGATTCCAAAAGAAGAGCTATCCGTCTCCGCCGTGAAGGTGAGATAATTCGTTTTCGCATCAACTGTACATTGTGATGCTATGATACCAAAGAGAGAGAGTAGGAAGGTGATAGAAATGAGGATTTTTAATTTAGAAAAAAACATAAAAACTATGACTTATAAAACGTTAGTTCAATGATGTTATTTTTATAATGGGTGATGGCTATCCATTTATTTTGAGGAAAGAACTCACCTACATAATTTTCCTTCAAATTTATTTGCTTTTTTTATGATTTCAAAACTTATTTGAATCATATATTTTTTACCTTTGCACCGATTTTTAACATTGGAAAAGATGAAAATTTGGTTAACCATTCTGCTTTTGATTATTTCAAATGTATTTATGACATTTGCATGGTATGGCAACTTGAAACTTCAAGAGATGAAAATCTCTACGGATTGGCCTCTATACCTAATCATCCTATTCAGTTGGGGAATAGCCTTGATAGAATACTGTTTCATGATTCCTGCCAACCGGATCGGTTCGCAAATCACAGGTGGACCTTTTTCATTGGTTCAGCTAAAAGTGATTCAGGAAGTCATCTCCATCACCGTCTTTTCCATCATTATTACCTTTATGTTTAAAGGGGAGTCCATTCATTGGAATCATATCGCAGCCTTCTTCTGTCTAATCATGGCTGTCTTCTTCGTCTTTTATAAATAGCCCTATTTTCCGCTCTTTTGAGACGTCTATTTACTTACTTATAGGGGATGCTATCCATCGTCTCTACCTTTTTTCGGTCACAAATGCCCGTATTTTCATAGTGCAGAACACACGTATTGCAACAAAAATTCCATTATTTGAAATAATTTTACACACAAGTTTTTTTCTTTTCCTTTTTCTTTGTATCGTCAAAATAAGCAAACAACGAATGTTGGAATTTTAAAATTAGAAAACCATGAGAAACAAATTCATTACAATTACAAGTTTATTTATGATGATAGCGGGAACCAGTTTCTCCGCAGATTCTGATTTGGCAAGACAGTTTGATGGTATTCAATTGGCCAAAGGACCTAAATCACTATCAAACCACAATCCTGCATATATAACTCGTTATGGTGCAGATCCATTCGCTATGATATATAATGATGAGGTATTCATCTATATGACTAACGACCAACAGGAGTATGATTCTCACCCTAACAGTACTAACTCATACGCTAACATTAACACCATTAACTGTATGTCTTCCAAAGACATGGTGAACTGGACCGACCATGGTGTTATGAACGTAGCGAAATCTCCTGCCTCATGGGCTAAAAACTCATGGGCTCCTTCTGCTTGTCATAAGGTAGTAGGTGGGAAAGAGAAATTCTTCCTTTACTTTGCTGATAACGGAGGTGGTATCGGTGTTGTCACCAGCGACAATCCTTGGGGACCTTGGTCTGATCCAAGAGGAAACGCTCTTGCCAATAGAAGCACACAAAACTGTGGTAATGTCGAGTGGATATTCGACCCTGCAGTCTTGATCGACGATGATGGCACAGGTTACATCTATTTCGGTGGTGGTGTTCCTAAAGGAAAAGAATCCAATCCAGGTACGGCTCGTGTGGCTAAACTCAAAAATAACATGGTCGAATTGGACGGTGCTCCAGCAACTATCAATCCTCCTTATCTGTTTGAGGATTCGGGTATAAACAAAATTGCAGGAAAGTACATTTATAGCTATTGTTCCAACTGGAACTGTACGGGTAACCCAATGAGCAATGCTCAGATATGCTATATGACAAGCGACAATCCGATGGGACCTTTCTCTTATACGGGTATTGCATATCTCAACCAAGATGAGTTTCTTACTGGAAATCATGGAGGTAACAACCACCACGCTATGTTCGAATTCAAGGGCGTTTGGTACATGACCTATCATGCTAGAATGCTTCAAAATGCACAAGGAGCAAGCGGTGACTATCGTTCTACGAACATCGACTACGTGAATGTAAACACCAACAATGGTACCATTAGCAAATCAAAAGGTTCTGATGCGGGTGTTAAACAGATCCAATACCATAATCCATTCGAGAAAACAGAGGCTGAAACCTTCTGCTGGATGGGTGGCATCGAGACTAAAAAAGGTTCTTCCGACGTCTCTAACATGCTTGTCTCTTCAATCGACAAAGGCGACTGGGTTGGTCTTGCTGGTGTAGACTTCGGTACGGGTGCCAGCGTATTCACTGCTAAGGTTTCCTCTACAAAAGGTGCAGCCATCAAAATATGCAAGAACAAAGCTGATGGTGAAGTGATCGGTTACCTTGAAGTACCTAACACAGGTGGTCAACTGAAAGAGGTTTCTGCTCGTCTCTCTTCACCAATTGCGGGTGTTTGCGACCTCTTCTTCGTATTCTCCGGCTCATTCGATTTCGATTACTGGATGTTTAAGAAAGCTGACGTTTCTATCGAGGTTTCAGAGACTTCTGTAGAGGCTCCTGCTACCATCACACTGACTGCCACTACTTCTGAATCAGCTATCAACAAAGCTAACTTCTATCTTGGTAATGAACTGATTGGTACAAGCGACAATGCTCCTTACACCGCTGAATATACAATTCCTGAACCTGGCACATACTCCTTCAGAGCCATCTTGTTCGACAACGCTGGCAAGGAATATGAAACGGCTGAGGTTTCCGTTAAGGCTCGTATCGCTCAAGGTCCTTACGAGGGTGTGGCACAAACACTTCCTGGTACCATTGAAATGGAACGCTACGACGTAGGTGGTGCTGGTTATGCTTACAACGATGCAGATGATGCCAATCAAGGTAATGAATTCCGTCCTGATGAGGGTGTCGACCTAGATGTAAACGGTGACGGTGGTTATGTGTTGGGTTGGACTCAAAAAGGAGAGTGGTTCGAATATACTGTGGAGGTGAAATATGACGACACCTACACGTGGGAAGCATTGGTTGCTTCTGGTGTGGAGAGCTCCGCTTTCACCCTCTATTTAGACGACAAAGTGATCTCCGACGGCTCTATCAGCGTACCTAAAACGGGTAGTGACTGGAGTACCTATGAAGCAATCAGCGGCAAAACCACTAAATTGTCGAAAGGTAAACATATCCTCAAAGTGGGCATCGATGCCGATTATGTCAATATCGACTATATCAAATTCGAAGCTTCTAACCCTACTGGTATTCAAAACATAGCTAATAATGAACTAATCGAATATGATATTTTCTCAACTGGCGGTGCTTGGTTAGGTTCCATCAAATCTCATGGTGACCTCTCTAACGACCTGAAAAACACAAATTATCCGACCGGAGCCTACCTTGTAAAAAGCAAAAAAGACGAAAACGCACGACTAATCATAGTCAAATAATAATTCTACAAAATTTTACAGAAACTTCATTCGAGACTCTACACCTGCACCATGGGTGCAGAGTCTCTTTTTTACCACTATGAACAACTGAATAAACTGTACTATATGAACATGAATAAACTGACACTAAACACGAAACTAGCAGCATTACATCTATCTCTATTTTTAACGGGAAGCTTATATGCTGCTGACAATTTTAATGACATCTCACTTTCCATCCCCGGTTGCATCGAGGTGGAAAACTTCAATGAAGGAGGACAAAATGTGGGATATTATGACGAAGACGATGAGAACCAAGGTGGTGCTTATCGTCCGAATGAGGGCGTTGACATCGACACTTGTGCCAACAATGGTTTTGTACTGGGTTGGACAAAAAAAGGGGAGTGGTTGGACTACACCATTCATGTCGACACCACGGATCAATACGTCTTCTCCGCCTACGTGGCTTCTGGATTAGACGGCTCTGCTTTTTCTCTTTCCATCGATGGGAAAGATGTTTCTGGTTCGATAACCGTACCTAACACTGGTAGTTGGACCAAATATAAAATCACGACTGGAACCACAAAAGAGATCACTGCTGGTACTCACACCATGCGTTTGGAGATCCTTTCTGACTATTGCAACATCGATAAAATCGTCTTTCGTCCCAAAAGTCAAAAGGTGGTCTACAAGTTCACCTCTCCAACTGCCGATTCTAAAGTGGTGGCTGCCGCTCCTTTCTCCGTTAGTTGGACCACCAACGACGAGAATAACAACCTCTACAACCTAAGCTGGGTCTCCTCCAACGGAGAGAACACTCTACTCAAAGAGCGTGTATCCTGCAAAGGAACCTTCGAATCAGTTATTCCAGAAGAGTATGAGGGTCAAACTGGTCACTATGTATTATCTCAAGTGAAGACGGGTTGCGGACTGATTGCTAATGATTTTGACGGACAAAAACATACCGTCAGCAACCCCATCATCTGGGCTGACATACCCGACGTATCCATCACTCGTGTGGAAGATACCTACTACATGGCCAGTACCACCATGCACATGAACCCAGGCGTTCCTATCATGGCCTCTAAAGACCTCGTGCGCTGGCATACCATCAACTACGCTCATCAAGCCCTTGCCAATAACGACAACCTCAATATGACCAATGGCAAAAACGCCTACGGAAAAGGTTCCTGGGCTAGTAGCATCAAATACAAGGATGGCACATGGTACGTGCTGACCCCTTCTTATTCCACCAATAAAACACATATCTTCAAAACAAAAGATATCACCAGTGGACAGTGGGAAACAGCCACACTACCTTTCTATCACGACCCATCATTACTGCTCGACGATGATGGCAGAGTCTACGTTATCTATGGTTCTGGTAACATCAATATCGTGGAACTATCAGCTGATGCCATGTCGTCTAAAAACAACTCTCGCACACTCATCAACAAACCCGCACAGATAGCAGGTTCCAACTTCTATGTGGAATGTGAGGGTTCACAGGTAATGAAACACAATGGCTACTACTATGTATTTCTCATCTCATGGCCTGCAGGCTCTTGTCGTTCCGTACTTTGTTATCGTTCTAAATCTCTGACGGGATCTTTCGAAGGCAAAGTGTTGTTACAAGACAATGGAGTGGCTCAGGGAGGCATTTTCGACACACCTGAAGGCGATTGGTATGGAATGTTCTTCCAAGACCATGGTTCTGTTGGTCGTATTCCTTACTTGATGCCCGTTAGCTGGAGCAATGATTGGCCCGTATTAGGCAACAATGGGAAAGTGCCATCCACGCTCTCTATGGCAGCCGCACAAGAGGATGGCTATGGCATCGTCACCTCCGATGATTTCGAAGAGGAGACACTGCCGTTGGAATGGCAATGGAATCACAACCCAGACAATAGATATTGGTCGCTCACCAACGGTGTGCTCCGTCTGACCAACGGAAGAACGGACTCCAATGTGGAAGCCACACAAAACACACTCACACAGCGCACATTTGGACCTAACTGCTCTGGATGGACACAACTCAACACCAAAGGAATGAAAGATGGCGATTGCGCAGGATTAGTAGCCTTACAAGACATTTACGGATGGGTGGGAGTAAAGGTCTCTGGCAATAACAAATCAATCGTGATGATGAACGATGGCAAAGAGATCGCCAGTCAACCGCTCTCGCAAGATGAAGTGTGGTTGCGCATCGATATGAATTATCAAAATCAAGCGGACAAAGCTAATTTCTATTATAGTCTGGACGGATCCTCATGGCAAACAATCGGCAACACCCTTGGTATGAAGTACGAATTAACGCACTTCACTGGCTATCGATACGGACTCTTCAATTATGGAACCAAAAGCACAGGAGGTTACGCCGATTTCAACTGCTTTAAGATCGGAAAGAATGTGAATTCACCCATCTATATGGAGCGTTCCTGTGAAGAAAATATCATCGCTGAAAGTGTTGAAATTACTATTTTACCTAAAGGTACAGCGACAAGCACAGGAATATTACAAGAAGAGAACCTACTAGTTTCTCCTAATCCAGCCATCAACCATCTACAAGTATCAGGTGTGGACAATGTTTCAAAAATGGAGCTGATTGATCAAACGGGAAGGGTAGTATTCACATCCACTACAACAGAAATGGAACTACCCAACGAACTAAATGGAATTTTCGTCCTACGAATCTATTTTTCCAATGGTTTTATCAACAAAAAAATCATCGTAAAATAAATTCAAGATATATTATCTTTTTTGATGCGTCTCAATCCATTTAGTGTTTGAGACGCTTTTGTTTACCCATTTAAAACAAAATTCCACTTTTTTGCAACAAAAGTACAAATACGAATTTTTGTTGCAAGCTACATTAGCAACGCTTTTTAATTATCAGACAGACAAGATTTTAAAAAGAACCATTATTAATTTTCAATTTTTAATTATATTATATCATGAAGAAGATTTTACTATTAGTGTTAAGTCTATTAAGTCTTAATGGCTTTGCACAATGGCCAGGTGGAAACGGCGGTTGGCCAGGTGGAAACGGCGGTTGGCCAGGTGGAAACGGTGGCTTTAACGGAGAAGGAGCCGGCAACCAAGGCGGTATCGGCAGTTATAAATCCGAAAAGGATATCGATTACGTTGGTGACAATCAAACCGGACACAAAATGGACATCTATTTTCCAAAAGATGACGGTAACGACAAGCATCCTGTACTCATCCATATATATGGTAGTGCGTGGATGATGAACAATATGAAGGCAAGTGCAGACCAAGGTACTGTAGGTTGTGCAGTACTAGAGGCTGGATATATTCTAGTAAACCCAAATCACAGAAGTATTTCAGATGCTAAGTGGCCAGCACAAATCAATGACATCAAAGCACTTGTACGTTTCTTACGTGGAAATGCGGAGAAATATGGCATTGATACTTCCTTCATTGCTATTTCTGGATTCTCATCAGGAGGACACCTTGCTTCTGTAATGGCTACTTCAAGAAATGTGAAAGGCGTTTACACTAAAGGTTCTGCTTCCGCTGACATTGAAGGTAATCTTGGTAGATATACCAACGAAAGTAGCTGGGTAGATGCAGCGTGCGACTGGTCAGGTCCTGTAGATTGTCGTAACAAAGCTTGTGCTGGCAACGGAGGCGGAATGGCTCCAGAGGATGATATAGTAGGTGGCTGCAACGCACAAAGTTGTCCTGACAAACATGCTTTGCTTTCTGCAACAGAATATATCGATGCAACAGATGCTCCTGTTTTTGTGGCTCACGGATCAGCTGATCAAACTGTACCTCAGTGCGAAGGCAAGATGTTCTTCGATGACCTTCAAAGAGCAGGCGTTGAAGATTGTGAATACCATCCTCATGGTGGAGGACACGGAGTAGAAGGAAGCTTGACAGGTGATATGGTAAAATTCCTTAATAAAATACGTGCTAAAAAAGCAGCTGCTTCTGTAGGAGTATCTATTTCTATGAGCGGCGACCAATATATTTGCTATGATGGTGAGGTTTTGAAAATTTGTAATAATGAAGAAAATCAATATGATTATTTCATATCTGACGTTTCAGGTAAAGTAATTATGACAGGTGTTATGACTCCAGAGGGTATTAATATCTCTTCTCTGAACAAAGGTGTCTATTTCTTACGCACCAATGGCGTTTCTTTCAAATTTATCAAATAAACAGACACAACATTTCATAATTTTACATAACACAAAGTCTACTTGCAAAAGGGTGTATCCTCAGATACGCCCTTTTTGTATTGTTTAAATTCTTATTTCACTACCAAACGGTCTTCATTCATGCGCGACATATATTGCTGAATTATCGCTTTTAATTCGCGTTCCATCGACTTTTGTTGCTCTGTATTGCCCAACTGATTGTTCATCAAAAGAGAGTCGGAGAGTGCATAAAAACCAACTGGTTTTTCTCCATCAAACTGCAACAGACGACCTTGCTTCACATACTGATAGATTCCATTGCTGTAATTGACTGCATACAACGAATCAACTGGTGTATGTAACAAATCACACCCAAATGAAACATACGGCTGATCATAATGTAACATTCCCAACAACGTAGGCATAATATCTATCTGCTGCGCAATCGCATCCTGTATGCCAGTAGTTGTCTCACCTGAAGGGTCGAAGAAGAGGATTGGGACACTAAACCGACCTAAATCAGTCTGATAATAGGTATGATCTGTTAGATTAGAGTGGTCGGCCGTCAACACAAAAAGTGTGTTCTGATACCATGGTTGCTTCGAAGCAAACTCAAAGAACTTACGAAGGGAATGATCGGTGTATCGGATACATTTATGGATAATCAACGGTCCCTCTGGGAATGTATCCTTATATTGCTCTGGAACAACAAACGGATGGTGAGATGACGCGGTGAAAACGGCCGTCATGAAGGGTTGCTTGAAGTCGGACATCTTCTGTGCATAAAACTGCAGGAAGGGTTCATCCCAAATAGCCCATGTTCCATCAAAATCCTCATCGCCATGGAAACGGGTGTCTTCATTATACTCCGTACGTCCGTAATAGTCCTGAAAACCCGATGAACGCGCAAATGCTTGAAAGCCCATCGACCCATTTTGCGCGCCATGGAAAAAGGCGGTGTAATAACCCTTCTTGGAAAGTTCACCTGCCAAGCCACTCACAGTGTTCAACGAGGCTGGCGTCAGGAAGAATGGCTCCACAAACATAGGTATTCCTGATAAAATAGAGGGCATTCCATCGATACTTTTCCGTCCGTTACTATATGAATACCGGAAGGTGAGACTCCGTCTAACCAACGAATCAGCAAAGGGAGTATAGCCTTCATAACCACCCGGTTCCAACGAGGAATTCAGACTTCCTATATACTCTTTTCCAAAACTCTCCACAATCAAGACCACCACGTTCTTCGCTTGAAACGCAAGCGTATCTGTCGGATAGTGCACAGGTGTGTAGAGTTGCTCCAACGTCTCCTGCGGGAAGTAAGAAGGGGTGACAAACGGTTTCTTGCCAAAGGTTCGAATCACCGAAAAAGGCGTATTCAGCACCAATGCTGCCTGCGATGGCTGCGAGATATACTGATTGGCATTACTGATGGTAATCGGACGAACAGCCGTTCCAAAACCACCTCTCATACCATTAATCGTCAGAAAGATAACTAAAACAAACAGAAGGGTGCGGATGGGGTAGTAATACTTTAATTCCACCTCCTTGTATTCTGGCGTTTTATAGAGCTTATACAGCGCATATATCAGAGCGATAGCCGCCAAGACCAAATACCAATGGCGGAATATCTCCGTCAGAAAGATGGATGCCAAATTATCTTCCCCTGCAAATTCTTGAAAAACAGAGGCTGTGGTGCGTCGACCCGTAAAGTTAAAATAGACCGCATCCATCAGGTTCATCACAATACCTAAACCATTGAAAATGAGAAAGAGTATTTTACCGATGAATGGCGACATTTTTGATTTCCAGTGACAAGGAATGGACAACAAAACAATCAACAGTATATTCGTATACAATACAGCCGAAAGATCGAATTTAACACCCCCCATAAGGATCTCTCTCCACTGACCGAAAGAGATGCCCGAAAAGGTGTTATAATTTTCAGCCCAATAGATAAAACGACACGCCATATAAGCCAACATGGCCAATAGGAGATTCCACAACAAAGAGGGGATTTCACCCTTTAGATATGCTTTCAATTGATTCATTTTAACTGCTAAAAAAACGGATGTAAAATTACAAATAATCCATCAAACGACAAAAGAGAAAGGAAAGGCTAGGAGAGTAACCACATATCAAAATCATAGAGAAAAAAAACGAACCCACCTAAAATTTTTTTGTTCTAAAAAACTCCGCTTTGATGGGGATTTTATGGTTCACAGCCGCTTAAACGCATTATAAATTAGTCAATTAGGTTGTTTTGTATTAAAAAAATTTTTATATTTGCGTGCAAAGAAAAACAAATCAAGCATATTAGTTTGATGAAACATTAAAAGCTTAGGCTCCAGACGTCCGCGAGGATAACTGGAGTCTTTTTTTTGTCCCAATAAGTAAATTTGGAAGTTTAAAAGTATATAACTACTTTTGCACACGTTTTTGAATATTATGGGTTGATGAATTTTTCGGTGAATTTAGATTCTATTGGTGGTGTCACAGTAAAGACGCAATGCATTGCGTCTCTACAAAATAAAAATCGATACCAAATCAAAATTCCCACGAAATGAATTTATAGAACTCACCTTAAATAGCTACATGACAAAATTTTATTTATAGAAACATGAAGAAAAATTTATTATTATCAATGTGTGTTATGCTATTTGCTGCTGCCAATATATCAGCACAAGATAGTGTATTAGAAGATCAATGGGCGATTTTGGAAAAAAGAGGTTTTGTTCCTGGGAAGATAATTACACTAACAGGAGACACCATCGAGGGATACATTCATAAAATGAATTTACCTACAGAGGAAGAGGTTATAAGGAAAAGTGAAAGCGGGTCTTTAGGCGCATATGCACCTCTGTACCAATTTGGAAAGAATATTCTTTTTTATGAAGAGAAAGATTTTTGGAACAATTATGACAACAGGAAAGCTAAACAGAAATATAAAGCTAAAGAACTTGCCGGATACATATACGATTATACTGGAGACAAACGAGTTTTCGAGAGCCAGCTCGTAAAATCGATGCAAATGGTGGTTAGTGGCAGATACTTCGTCGAGAAGGTAACTGACTGTAAAAATGGAGATAGAATATACAAATTCATGTTACCAGTGGATGTTGTCAATATACATCATACAATCGAGGATATCAGATGTTGTTTTGTTGAGTATGATGCGATGATTCCTGCGGGAGAGAAGAGCGTTATTTTAATACGTGATCAAATCATTAAGAAGTTCTATGCAAAGAGATGTCCGCAGGTAGTTGAGAAATTCAACAATGGCGACTATACAAATGTGACAGACAAGAAGGATAGCAAGCTAAACAAATTGGCAAAATTGTCTGCATATGTTGGTAGTGATGAAGAGAAGGACGCCATCGCTTTAAAAGCATTTATTGATTACTTAAAACTTTGTGGCGAATAAGAAACAGTAGTTTCAAGTTATAAAAAACACTCAATTTTCGCTGGTTCCATGCGGAAATTGAGTGTTTTTTTTATGCATAGTGGGCTCTTTCTCCGCCAATCAATTTCGGACGAGAGTAGGCCGCAACCACATGTGCTTCTCCGATCTGCTGTTGTGAGAAGTGAACGGGAACCGCCACATCTTTGAGGTGCATACCAATAAGGGTATCTCCGATATCGATACCAGCTGATGCCTTGATATGTTCAACCACGACAGGCTCTGTGAAATGATGGTAAGCAGCAGTAGCAAAAGAACCGCCGCCATGAAGCCAAGGAACAACGCATACAGGTTCGTAGCCATACTTTTCAGCACAAGCATTCTCAACGACCAAAGCACGATTCAGATGTTCACAACACTGACAGGCTAAAAAAACGCCCATTTCATCCGTAATTCTTTTGGCTGTTTGAAAGATAACCTGACCTATTTCCTCGCTGGAATCCTTACCAATCCGACCACCAGCCACTTCACTGGAGGAACAACCGATAACGAGGATAGAACCCCTTTTCATCGGATGTTCTGTTAATAATGAACGGATTATCTGCTCCGTTTGTTTCGCTATAAGATCTAAATCCATTGCAACGTTATTTTTTCGCAAAGGTACAATTTAGATGGGTTCCATCGATGGCTTTTATGAATTTATTTTGTGGGAATTTGAACGGTGGAAGCAATACTTTCTATCGACATCAAATCAAAAGGGAAGATCCAATCGTTTGAACCTTCCCTTTTCCCATTATGTTTATTTCCCTTAGTACATCATTCTAACGTCTAATCAACGTGAAGTGGCCTGTAAACTGTCTTTCTATCTCTGCGATATCAATCATATACCAATAATCGGTGGATGGCAATACCTCACCATTATAGGTTCCATCCCAACCATCACTATCATCACCTAAGAATTGTGCTACCAACCTTCCAAACCTATCATAGATGTTTACAATGGCATTTGGATAAACCTCCGCCAATTTGCCAACGATCCATGTATCATGAATACCATCGCCATTTGGCGTGAAGAACTCTGGAATGATAATTTCTGGCGGATCCAACGAGAATGGGAAGGATGATGTACATCCATTGGCATCCACAACACTGATAACATGCGAGCCGAATGGCAAATTCTTGATGATGTCTGACGTCGTTGATGTGGACTTATTCTCATCCACCCAATAGGTGAAGACACCCGTACCGCGTTCTTGATCGGTAATCACCTGACGATCACGAATACCTACAGAATCCATCGACAAAATCTTTGGATTGGTTGTTACCACCACCGTGATTTGATCTTGTGCGCTACAGGTTCCTCTCGTCATATCCACCACGTATGCTGTCGTCTCCATTGGTTTCACCACTGTCTCTGCCGTGGTAGCCACCTCAGTGCTTCCACCCATCGTCCATAGATAGGTAGTGGCATTATACGAATCTGCATTGATCTTTGCCGTGAATCCTTCACAGATTGGTGACGTAGCTTCAAGTGTACCAGTCAATGGTTCATCGACCTTAACGCTCACCTGATAGTTCTTCTCACAGGATTCATTGCGTGCAGTCAAGTAGTAGGTGTAGGTGGACTGATGTCCGTTACCCGACTTAAAGCTTGGTTGTACCGTCACACGCTCACTATTGGTTGCCGTCTTGATCGTTTGGTCAGAGTCCCATTGGATGGTGGTGCCTTCTGGCTTGATATTGGTGATTACCAACTCCGTCTCTTCTCCCTCACATATCACTGGTTCTACAGGCAACGTCACATTGATGGTTGGAGTCACCTTCAGCTCACCAATCTCAGTAGTGGCAACACATCCTTTACGATTCGCTTCTACCTTGTAGAAACCACTGTTATCAGCTACTGTTTCATTGATCGTGTATGACAAAGAGGTCAATCCATCGATAACAACATCATCTTTCTTCCATACGATGGAATAATCTAATCCATCTGCAGGAGTCACTGTAACGGATGATGTGAACTTATCTCCTTCACATAATCCTAACGATGGAGTCGTGTTCTCCAAAGCGATTTGTGCATCTACCAATTTGAAT
>CACZUS010000039.1 GCA_902784425.1 uncultured Bacteroidales bacterium | reverse complement strand
ATCGGCAGACTTGATATTTTCAACTTTATCAGTATTTCCAATAAAAAATTTACAAACCAAATCACTTAAGAAATAAAGAGAAGTTTCACGAATCGCATAGTTCAAGTATGGTTCCTTATCATCGTGCTTATATTCAAAATCTGAAATAAGATGACAACGTAATTTCCCTTCTGTAAGTTGACTATCTTCTTTCTGTTCGATGGTTTTCTTATTTATCATACCCAAAAGGAGATACAGCGTTGTCAACCGTTGCTGACCATCGCACAGTTGAATGTGATTGGCTGGAACTTCGTAACCATAGAAGAGTCCAAGATTAAGAAAATCTTTATCGTTTTTCTTCTGATATTCTTCAAATTGAGTCAATAGATTATTGACAAAATCCGACACCAATTCACCATTTTCGCCAGTACTTTTTTTGTTGTCTTCATTTCCCCAGCAATAATCACGCTGTAAATCTGGAATAATGATTCGTCTATCTCCAGAAAAAAGTTCTGCAAGAGTGTATGTTTCACCTGTTATGAAGTTTATCTTATTTGCCATAGTATTCTCTAAATTCTTTTAATGTTTGGTATTTGTTTCTTGCTATTTGCTCTCCCTTCCATTCTGATTGAGCAAACTTATAAATGGTATGTAATAGATGACGGCTTTTAAACATCATCTTTTTCTTTTTATCTTTTCCATCAGGAACCATAAAGAACATCGACTTCTTCTCTTCGAATGAACTGTCATTAAACGAAGAATTATCATCCTTATACAACAACACAAGGTTGCCGATAGAATGTTCACTTGCTTCTATTCTATCACTATTTTCAAAATATCTGCAAGATGCTCTTGCTATATACCCATCCGACTTTTTAGGCAAACTTCCGAATATGTCTTCCTTACCATTCTTAATTATTCTATTCCCATCTTTAAGTTCTTTGTGCAGCACTTTTGATTTTGGATAAATATGTTCCAGCGAACGTCCTCTGTAATCTTTTCTGTCCCAAATGGAAAAATCAAAATTTCGGCCGAAGCCTTCTTCTTGTTTATTGTCTTCATCAATATTCAATCTTAGTAAAAGGCGAAATGCGGCTTCAGAATTCTCATTGTATAAACTATTGCTTTCCAATATTTTATACAATTCATCGAACTTAACATCAAACTTATCATTGTCATTTGGATCATTGTCTCCATTAAGAGCCAATCTGTGTGTTTCTATTTCTTTATGAGTCAACCCTAGAAATGACCATTTATAGTAATTCTCTAAATCTTCATCAGATGGTTTGTTATCGTCAACAAAATACCATTGGATAAACTCATTGGCGCTGCCTATTCTTAGGATTGCCCCAACCCAATTGTAGATTTTTCGATTGTTGAATGCGTCTTCAAATCTTTTCTGTAATCTTCTTAGTCCATCAAATGTTTTCTTGGCATCAATAGGGTTTTGCTCAAGTAAAAACAGATTCTTGAAATTATCGAAAGAAAGTTCTTTGGTCTGCAAATAAGAAGACACCAAATAACCCATTACATTTGAGCATTTAAACAATTTCTTCACATCTTCGCGATTCCACCACTGTAGCCATTTGTCCCATTCTCGAGCATAACGACTGCGCAACATATTATTATCCCACTCTATGGCATTTTTCTCTTTCTCCTCTTTCTTGTCAAAATCAGAGTCGTTGAGCGATGCCAGGCGTAGTAATTCAGCCTTGATTAGTTCTTCACTCTTCATCTCCGCTTTGCTACCATTCATCATAGAAAATACCTTTGTGGCTTTATCGTCGGGAATATCTATATACAAAAACCTGACATAGTCGAGAATGTAATTGCAAAACGCTTCTTTTTCAATCTGTTCTAAATTTTCATTAATGGTTCGCAACGTTTTCTTGAAGAAATATCGGTCTTGGAATTCTTCTTCTGTGTTTTCAGAAAAATCTGTTTCGTTTATATCTAATTCGGATAGGAACTTGTTAGATTCATCTCTAATATCATATTTCATTTCAACTTTTCCGCTGTATCCTAAATATTTCAGAAGGAGATAGAAAAATGTTGTGCGTTGTTGTCCATCAATTAATATGATTTCTTTGTCTTTTTCTGTAACAGTAATGCCCTGTATAAAAACAGGCACATTATTTTCAAAGCCAGGAATCAAAGATTTTACAAGCATATAAGATACTGCATCCAACGCATTTTTTTTCGATTTTTTACCCCAAACATATCCTCGTTGATAGTTGGGAATCACAAAAATTTTTCCTTTCTCAAGGTACTCTCTTAATGTTATAGTTGCATTCATAATTGTATATCGTTTTAATCTTTCATTTCTATTTTTACCATTTTCGTGACTTTTGCGAAGTCCGTTAACAAAATTTCACGAATCCTCTTTTTTCAAAAATAATAATTGTCCTCGTTGTTTTCAAAACATTTTAATAGGAAAATGCTGTTTTTAGAGAGTATATGTATATTTTGCACTTACCTCTTTTCTTGTTTTCCCTCCTTGAACACATTGATGATATGGTGCATTATGACAGTTCTGTCTTTTTTTAACGACCTCACCATCTTAACCACACAGTCTCTTTTCCTTAGAGATTTATTGATTTACTCTTGTTTATAATTATCTACAGTATCTCCCTCGCTATCCAAACACAAAGATCACTCATTCCTCTGTTTTATCAAATTCACCACCACCTTCACCATCATGTCCTTCTCTTCCGCTCGGCTTTGACTATTATCCTCCATCACTTCTCCCTCCAAATATATCAAAAAAATAAAAATCATTCAATCCCACCCCATTCCCAACTCCATCATATCGCAAATCCGATGCAGGTGCTTCTCTTTTTCTCCAACCACTCATTTTCGCAATGCTGAACCAGGGAATCGAACGAAGTGGAGTCCTCGCCGTTCAGAATACCGTCAATGGCATGTCGGCGGGCGATGTTCTCGATCTGTCCGCCACTGAAGTCGTATCGGGTAGCCAAGATGCGAATGTCGCTTTCATCCAACATTGGAAGCATATTTTGCCAAATGCTCATACGGGCTTCAACCGTGGGTTTCTCGAACTTGACTTTATAAAGGAATCTACGTTCAAAAGCCTTATCCATGTTTTGTACCAAATTGGTCGTGGCGATCAGGATACCGTCGAACGTTTCCATCTCCTGCAAGATGATGTTCTGGATGGAGTTCTCCATTTTATCGACGGCTCTCTCTGCGCCCTCCTGACGTTTGCCGATAATCGCGTCCGCTTCATTGAAAAGCAGGATGGGCGTGATGTCAGAATCCTTCACCTTCCTCCTATAATTATCAAAGACTTGCTTGATGTTCTTCTCACTCTCGCCTACCCACATACTCCTTGTCTGTGAGATGTTGACCTGCAGAATGTCACGTCCTGTTCTCTTCGCCAGTTGAAGAACACTCTCTGTCTTTCCTGTGCCTGGATCTCCATAGAAAAGGCATGTGAACCCGCAGCGAAACCCCTTCTCCTGCATTCGTTGATGGACAATCCTATATTGTTCCCGATCCAAAAGTTGCTTCAGTTTTTTTATTTGCGAATCAATCTCCGTGTCATAGAAAAGTTCCTTGCCGATGATTTCCTCGTGTTTGATGATGTTTTTCTCATCATTTTCCAACTTGTTATCGCTTAACACATCACCACAGAGTTCGTTAATGGTTTTTTGTGAAACACGATAGATCCGTGTGCTGTAATATCTCTCTTCATAGCGACAAATTATTCCTCGTTTTTCCAACTCGTCAATATCATTCAAATAACGCAAGAAGGCTATTGTGCTACAGCCACATTTTTCAGCAATATAATCAATACTAATGTAGGACGAAAAACACTCAGAGGCGAAAAGAACAAACACTGCACTTTGCCTCATGGTTAGATTCATCTTCATAGAGATAAATCTAAGGGGTTTTTCCGCCACTTCGAAGAATCCTTCACTCAATGATGAGTTTCTTAAATGTTTTTCTACCTGACACATGGCTGAGATCATATCCATCCCTTTGAATGTATCCTCATTGTCCTCAGAAACCTCCACTAAGTCAAAACGACTTTTGATGAGTTCTATACATTCCAATGTTTCCTTTTTCATATGATGACACAAATGGTTATAGAAGATGCACTATTTGGCAACTAGAATGATGAGGGCAAAGAAAAAAGTAACCTATGCCAAATGGCGGCGAAGGATAAAAAAATGTTATGTTAATAAAAATATAAGATTGTGTCACTTAATAATATGTGAAATTGTGTGATCTGCTAATCACATCTTCTCCAACACCTTATGAAACTCCGGTGCTAATACATGCACGATACCGTTTCTGATGGGACGTTGGAATGTTTCTATTATAACCGAAACTTTTTCCAAATCAGACAATATTTTCTATCATAACCGAAAACTTTTTTGTCGTATGCCTTTGTTTTCTGCTTTTTTCTACCCGCTGTTGCATCACCAATGCTGATCTCAGAGGCGATAGATAAGGCATTCATGCAGAGCGAGAAAACGCCCGAAAAGATTTTTTGATTCATTTATTTTGTCAAATGAAATAAAACCGCTATTTTTGCACCTCGTTAGTAAAAATTTAAAATTAACTAATTAATAATTGTTTATATGTTAAATCATTACGAAACCGTTTTCATTTTGACTCCCGTTTTGTCTGATAATCAGATGAAGGAAACGGTTGAAAAATTCAAAACAATCCTTACTGACAATGGCTCTAAGGTCATCAATGAGGAGTGTTGGGGTCTTCGCAAGTTGGCTTACCCTATCGAAGGAAAGTCAACAGGCTTCTATTGCCTATTGGAGTTTGAGGCAGAACCAACTATTGTGAATACGTTGGAAACTCAGTATCGTCGTGACGAAAAAGTAATTCGTTACTTGACTACTAAGTTAGATAAGTTTGCAATTGAATATTCTGCAAAGAGAAAAAGTTTAAAATCTAAAGAAAAGGAGGCTTAATTATGGCAGCTCAAAATTCATCAGAAATTAGATATTTAACTCCTCCATCAGTAGAAGTTAAGAAGAAAAAATATTGTCGTTTCAAGAAAAGTGGTATCAAATATATCGATTACAAAGACCCTGAGTTCTTGAAGAAATTTTTGAATGAGCAAGGTAAAATTTTACCTCGCCGTTTGACTGGAACTTCTTTGAAATACCAAAGAAAAGTTGCTCAAGCTGTTAAGAGAGCTCGTCATTTGGCATTGCTTCCATTCGTAACCGATTTGATGAAATAATAAAAGGAGGGACAGACAATGGAATTAATATTATTGCAAGACGTTCAAAATCTGGGATATAAAGACGAAATCGTTAAGGTAAAGAACGGTTACGGACGTAACTACCTTATCCCTCAAGGAAAAGCAATTTTGGCTACTCCTTCTGCTAAAAAAGTATTGGAAGAAAACTTGAAACAACGCGCTCACAAGTTGGCTAAGATCAAGGCTGATGCTGAAGAATTGGCTGCTAAGTTGAATGGTGTTTCTTTGACTATTCCTGCTAAAACTAGTGCTACTGGTACTATCTTCGGTTCTGTTAACAATATCCAAATCGCTGACGCTTTGGCTAAGAAGGGATTCGAAATAGACAGAAAGATTATCACTATCGCTGATAACGTTAAAGAGTTGGGTAACTACAAAGCTGTTATCAAACTTCACAAAGAGGTTTCTGCTGAAATCAATTTCGAAGTTGTGGCTGAATAATCCCCACTTGTTCTCAAATAGTAAGAGGATGTGTTTTCGACACATCCTCTTTTTTTATCATTCACCCTAACTCATCAAATCTGCTCAACCATTTTTCCCCGAATTATTTCACGTTCAGTTGGCAATTAAAAAAATTATTATATCTTTGCACCCGTTCGTCTAACTGTGTATTAGACAGTTAACGTACGTAAAGTGTAAATGTTTGTCAATATTGTGTGTGTTAAAAAACGAATTTTATGGTAAAACTGAACGAAAAGATGAAACATTTCGTGGGGGTATTGATGTTTCTTTCTTGCTCATTGTTTATGAGTGCCGCTAATTACCCCGCAGGCTCTCCAGTAGCTTTAAATGGTAAGTTGAAAGTTGTTGGAACTCAGTTGGTCAACGCATGTGGTAATCCCGTACAACTACGTGGAATGAGCACACATGGACCTCAATGGTTTGAAAATTGTATCTGTCCGGAGATGCTGGACGTATTGGTGGATGATTGGAAGATTGATGTCTTCCGTATCGCCATGTATGTGCAGGAACAGGGATATGTGACAAATCCAAACAAATGGAAAAACTTTATAGATACATACGTGGATGAGTGCGCTAATCGTGGTATCTATTGCATGATCGATTGGCATGTGCTGAATCCTGGAAATCCCAATGCAAACCTCGATGATGCCAAAGATTTTTGGAACTATATGTCCCAAAAACATGGATCTAAAGAACACGTCTTGTTTGAGATATGCAACGAACCTAATGGCGGTTGCACTTGGTCGACGGTTAAAGAGTATGCCGAAACTATCTTGAAGATCATTCGTGACCAAAACAAAGATGAAACGGTTGTCATTGTCGGTACCCCTACTTGGAGTCAGGACGTGGATAAAGCTTCTGAAAACAAACTCTCATACTCAAATGTGATGTATACCCTCCATTTCTATGCGGGTACACATGGTGCTTCCTTGCGCTCTAAGGCAGAATCAGCCATGAATAATGGTTGCGCTATTTTTATTACTGAGTTTGGTACAAGCTCGGCTTCTGGTGATGGAAGTTATAGCCCGGATGCCACAAAAACTTGGATCGATTGGGCTAATCGGAATAAAATCAGTTGGATCAACTGGAGTTATTCTGACAAAGGTGAAGTGTCAGCTGCCCTAAAAGGCGGGTCTTGTAATTCTAGAAACTGGAATAACTTGACAGACTCTGGCGCTTTGATCAAAGGACTAATCACTACCAACCGAATGAGTTATACTGCTTGCAATGGTCAGAACCAACATAATAATCAAAATAACCAAAACAATCAGAATAACGAAAATAATCAGAATAACCAGAACAATCAGAATAATCAAAACAACCAAAATAATCAGAACAATCAAAACCAACAGAATCAGCAGACTCAGGCTGCTCAATGTCCTCAGTTGGTTGATAACATTGCCATCAAAAACATCTATCGTATCGTCAATAAAAACAGTTGTCGTGTTCTCTCCTTTGCAGATGATCAGGAGAATGCCAAACTGATTCAAAAAGATCGAAACGAGAATGATAAGAAACAGTGGTTCCAACTGCAGGATGCGGGCGATTACTATTTGGTTAGAAACATGTCGAGCAATAAATATCTGACGAATAAATACAATCCGAATGATGGTGCGGAGATTGTTCAGAATGAGTTGAGTAATTACGACAACCCTTCTGAAAGATGGAAAATATCCAAACAGAATGGCACTTGGTTTAGATTTGAAAACAAGAGTTGCAATAATGCCTCTTCTGCTTTGGAGGTCTCTCAGGCTAAAACCGATGATGGCGCTCAAGTGGTGCAATCGACCAATTGGGCATCCAAAGATAATCAGTTGTGGGGCTTTGAGTTTGTCTCTGATGGAACTGATGTGAACGACTTGAAAGCATCCTCTTTGTATATCGTTCCTACCATTGTTGAGAATGAGTTTAGCGTGGGTGGTGATGAGAGTGAATATACTGAACTGACCATCTATTCAATCACTGGTCTGAAGGTGTCTGAGTTCTCTCAACAATCTGTCTATAATGTTTCGGGACTCTCCGCTGGAACCTATTTCGTTGTCATGTCAAAGAATGGAGCTCCGGTGAAACGAACGACTATTCTGAAGAAATAGTCTGAGTCCGGTGTGGATGATATGTCACGACACTACTTGAGTCATAATCACATAAAAACTATTCTAAAAAATTAAATGTACGTCTGATGAAGGCTGGAACATTCGCAAAATGAATGTTCCGGCCTTTTCTTATGGACGATTTCGGAAAACATAACTTAACTTATGTTTTTTTAAGATAAATAACAGTTGATAAATGCCAATTTTATTTGTATGTTTGCGTTTGTATTGTAGCACCAATTAAAAACATGGAATTATGAGAATACATAGAACTTTATATTGTATCCTTGTTTGTGGATTTCTTTCTTCAATGAATGCTCTCTACTCGCAGCGATATGATGGAGAAGAATTTGGGGATGCTGTTCCAGTTGGACAGGAGGTTCGCCCTGGTGTTCGATTGTGTACGGAAGAAACGCAAGCAGATTATAAGATTGATGCAAAAGGGAATACAATTTTAACACGTTATATAAATCAAGATCCTAATTATTATCGTCCAGAAGTGGTAAAGGGAAGCTATGCGGAGTGGCTTTTGAATCGTGAACTTTACCCTGTGGGATATAAGACTCATCTTTATGATGGTTCGATAAAGGCAAATAAATGTCAGGTGGGGGTTTTGAAATATGATTTGATAGGTGAAGATCTGCAACAATGTGCGGATGCGGCTATTCGTCTTCGTGCTGAATTTTTGTATGAGACGAAACAGTATGATAAGATTCATTTTAATTTCACCTCTGGATTTCGTTGTGAATATAAGAGATGGGCGATGGGCTTGCGCGTTCAATTAAAGAAGAATCAAGCCACATGGGTGAAAACAGGAACGCCAGGATATGATTATCCCTCTTTTAAGAATTATCTGAAACTGGTCTTTACTTATGCGGGCACCTATTCCATGTCGAAGGAGATGAAGTCTGTTCCCGTTGAAAACGTACAGCCAGGGGATGTGTTGATCTTTGGAGGGATGCCAGGTCATGTGCTGACCGTGATGGATGTTTTGCGTTCGAAGGATAATAAGACGGTGAAGATGATGTTCTCACAAAGTTACATGCCGGCTCAAGAGATTGAAATTTTGAAGAATGAAGATGGTTCTCCTTGGTTCACCATCGATTTGAAATCAGAAGATACCACCATTTTCACTCCTGAATTTGTATTTAATAGAAATCAGTTCAAGCGTTGGGCTGACTAAATCATGTGGGCGATGAAGGGTGGAATTGTTGGTATGGTGTTTCTTTCGCTTTGGAGTATAGCCGTAGGGTATGCTCAAACGAATGCGGGGATGACGCAAGATGGTGTTCGTTACCTTCCTCCTGGTGTGGAGCGATTGATGAAAGCCTATCCGAATTTCGTCAAAGGTTATGAGAATGGAAAGGTTCGCTTTTCAGATGGTAGTGAGATGGTGTATGATGACAGTCGACAGAAGTCGTATGTAGAGCGAATGGACGCTGCGGATTTGGAGGATATGTTTTATCTCTCGTATGATACGTCGGTATGGAAACCTTCTTATCTGTATGACCCTGGTCGCGTGCGTTGTGAGGCCTTTTTTCGTAAGATGTATGGCAACTCATCCAACGAGGTACAGTCTCATTTGGTACGTGTTGATTGGTTCGGACAGAAGATACCCTTCACGAATGTGAATGGTGCGGCTGACAGTTTAAGAGCGGTGGCGTCTGATTTAGCTAAGTTGGCGGAATCATATAAGAAATACTTATCAGGTTCTTCCTCCTTTTATTGGCGTAAGGTGCGTGGAGCGGATCGATTGAGTGCTCATAGTTATGGCATCGCCATTGATATAAATGTTAAATTCTCTGATTTCTGGCTGTGGTCCAATCCCGGTAAGAAAGAGCAGGATCAAATTATTTATAAAAATCGGATACCAAGAGAGATTGTGGAGATATTTGAACGACATGGATTCATTTCTGGTGCACGATGGTACCATTATGACACCATGCATTTTGAGTTTCGTCCAGAATTGCTTGTTAATGTTAATCAATAATGTGGATGTGCAAAGTTCGAATAGAATTTAACCTATCCACCTAAAAAATGATAAGAAATGCAGAAGATAAAATTTGAGCTTCGCGAAGGTGAAGAATATATTCAACTGATTCAGTTGCTGAAGGCAACGAATATTGCCTATAATGGAGCGGAGGCGCAAGGAATGGTTTCGGATGGTTTCGTTCTTCGTAATGGAGAGGTGGAACTTCGAAAAAGGGCTAAAATCGTGTCAGGAGACGTTTTAACAATCGCAGACTATGAAATTACAGTTAAGTAGTGTGAAATGGCTTCTGGCGTTGTCTCTGACGCTTTTTTCTTGTAGGAATGATGAAAGTGACATTCCGGAGTCTGAAGTGTATGTGAAGACCAGCTATAGTGAATATCAGACATTGATGATTCCTAACAGTGCGGTGGTGTATGAGCGAAACAATATCTATCCTGCCAATTTCAAGCTTGGATATGGGGGTGTGGTTATTTTCAGAGATATGGATCGACAGGTACACTGTTGTGATTTGTCTTGTCCGTATGAGAATCTGCGTTCGGTGAATCTGACGATAAAGATGCCTTATGCAACATGCCCTGAGTGTGGTTCTAAATTTGACTTGACGTATGGCGCCTGCAACCCTGTTAAGGGACCTGCCACTTGTGGATTAAAACTATATCATAATATACGGGATAATGGCGAGTATATTAAGGTGATGAATTAAGGCGTGTTTTATAGAACGCGGCATGTCTCGTTCCTACTGAATCAAAAATTCACGAAATAAATTTATAGAATCCGATTTAAAGCATTCGTAGAGATGGTGCTTACACCGTCTCTACGATAAATGCTGTTTTATTTCATTTTCTTTATTACCTCGTTTACTAGTTTGTTGCCTAGTGTTTTTGCAATGGAAGTCAATGCTTTGCCATACCAAGTGGTACTGGATGTGCTTCTCTTGGATTTCGCTTTTGCTTCTCGTTCCTCCTCTTTCTTGCGTTTTGCTTCTTCCTTCTCTGCCAACTCTTTTGCTCTTCTTTCTTCCTCTTCTTTCTTTTTCTTTTCCGACTCTTTGATCAGCATTTCGTAAGCAGATTCACGCTCGACGGTTTCTCCGTATTTCTTTTCCAATCCCGATTCTTTGATGGCGGTTCTTCTCTCTTCTTCCGTGATAGGACCGATTTGGCCTTGTGGGCATAGCATTTTGGCACGTTCCACAATCGTAGGGGCACCTTTCTCGTCCAAGAAGGAGATGAGTGCTTCTCCCGTTTCCAATTCGAGCAAAGCCTTCTCGGTGTCGAATGCCTCATTCGCGCGGAAGGATTGAGCCACTGCTTTAACTGCCTTTTGGTCTTTTGGTGTGAAGGCACGCAAAGCGTGTTGTATCTTGTTTCCTAGTTGTCCCAACACGTTCTCTGGAATATCCATTGGGTTTTGTGTGATGAAATAGACACCCACACCCTTCGAACGAATAAGTCTAACCACCTTCTCTATCTGCTCCATCAAAGCTTTTGAGGCATCGTCAAATAGTAGATGTGCCTCATCGAAGAAGAAGATGAATTTTGGTTTGTCCATATCTCCCACCTCAGGCAATTTGTTGTAGATGGTGGTCAATAGCCACATCAGGAAGGCTGAGTAGAGTTTTGGATTGTTGTACAACTTATCTGCAGCAAGGATATTGATCATTCCTTTCTTGATACCATTCATCTTCTCTACACTGAAGAAGTCGTCGATATCAAACTCAGGAAGTCCGAAGAATTGATTTCCACCTTGCTCTTCCAGTGCTAATAGGTTTCGTTGGATGGACCCTACGGACACGGAAGATATGTTACCATATTCTGTTTGGAATTCTTTAGCGTTTTGTCCGATGTAGTTTAATGCGGCACGGAGATCTTTCAAGTCGTCCAGTGGCATTCCCTTGTCTTCGCAAATACGGAATACAGCGTTGAGCACGCCCTCTTGCGTATCGGTGAGCGACATGATTCGTGAGAATAATAACACGCCAAAGTCTTTGATGGTGACACGCATAGGATGACCTTGCTCGCCATACACGTCGAAGAATTGGGTAGGGTAGGGTTGAAACTCGAATGTGACGCCAAATTGTTCCTGACGTTTGGCTATGAATTTAGTTAATTCTCCAGCTTTGTAGACACCAGACAAGTCACCCTTCATATCTGCCATGAAGCAAGGTACTCCGAGGTCGCTGAATGATTCTGCCAATACTTGTAGAGAAACGGTTTTACCTGTACCGGTGGCTCCTGCAATCAGTCCGTGACGATTGGCCATCTTAGGCTCCAACACCAATGGATGGTCGGAGTGGGCTACGTATAATTTTTCTTCGCTATTTATCATCTTTTTTTATTCTGTGGTTGATACTAATTCTTCACTGTTTTGCTTTTTCTTCTCTTTGGCTCTTTTGACAAGGAAGAAGATGAGTGCGCCAGATGCTGCGAGTAGCAGGATAGCCAATATCGGACGATAGAAGATCCATGCGATGGCTATGACAATGAGTGACCATACGAGTCCGACAGGAATGCAGACAAGGTTGACACCTAAGTTGGCAATGCTTGAAAGGAATGGAATAACTTTCAGGATGATGACAAGAATGTTGAAAATGCCCTTCAAACCATAGATGACTAATAACGTACCTAATAATCGGAGGAGCCATGCCGTTATAGAATTGGCATCTTGCTCATCTTGGAATGTTTTATCGAGTGATTGAACACCCGTGCTGATGGATGATACTTTATAACCATTGTCGCTGATGTACTCTTCGAATGTGTCATTGTTCACCTTTGCCCAGATGGATACATCTGTAGGCATAACCTTTTGGAAGGTGATGCGCACGTCGCCGATGGCTGGAACGCTAGGATTAGCACCTAAGTAAACTTCGTTGGCATTTACGTGAACATATTCACCATTGGGTTGATATGGCTTCTCCAGTATGTTCGTTTTGCTTTGAAGTATATTCTTGGCAGCCGTGTTGAATGCTTGAATCTTCTCTTTGGAGAGTTGAACGTAGAGGTCTTGTGCTCCACTTATTTGAGAAGAAAGGAAGTCAGGTATTTTATATGCACCGATTGTTACATTGGGGGCTAAAAATGATTCACTCTCAATTGTGGATAAAGTGAAGTTCTTGTTTTTGTAATCAGGGTCTTTGAATTCAGCAGAGTTTTGTGCCGATGAAACCCATTTCTTTTCGTATGTATACGTGATGGTTGTTTCTTCTGCGCCTCCAAACTTGTCTTTGCTTTTGGAGGATGAGTGTTGTACCCATTGATAATACTCTACTTTACGTATAAGTTTGATGGCATTTGCGCCGATATTGAATTCGTGATCGACAAGAGAATCTTTCGTTGTTGCTAACCCACTAGAAAAGATCATTTTCCCATTAAGGGTGTTGTTGATTGTGGAGAGATCCGATACTTGAGTGGTCACTTCGTATGCTTCCTTGTTGGCATCAGATGTCTTCAATGTTCTTCCTTCATTCCACCAAAGAAGCACTGTTCCAATAATCAGTAGAAGGAAACCTCTAATAATACCTTTTAAACCTCCTGCTACTCTTGAACCATAACTGGTTCTCACCGTTTCTTGATATGCCATTTCTGTGTTTTTTTTATTTATGTTAAAATAGTGAACTTATAGCACTCACCGTATGTTTTAATGCATTTAACTCCAAAGATAAAGAGAAATTTTCAACTAGACACCTTATTTCTTCTATTTTGTTACGATAATTTTCTTCCATGATTCGCCATCATTCAGCAGATAGCATCCTTTGGGAAGGTGAATCAGTGTCTCTCCCTGTTCGAAACCTTTTTGAAGGAATAGGGTTTTCCCACTTAGGTCTGCCACGGATATTGTCGTCTGATCGTTTAGTTGTGTAAGCAAAATGCCCCCTTCTACGTTGTAACAACGTGGTTGGTTTGTTGATTGCTGATGGTCGACAACTGAATCTAATGAGAATATGGCTATGTGGTCTGCAATTGATTGTTTCGGAATGTGAAGGGAGAGAGAGTCTCCGTCGACATATTCATAGAGGGTTATATCTTGAATCTTCTTTTCTATTCTCCATCCTTTGATCGCTGGAGCGCCTTCTTTCTCTTTGGTGTGTAGTTTGATGGTCCGACCATTATAGTAGTAGCCTTCGAATGAGGTGTGACTCATGGGAATATCATTGAAGGTGAACTCATAGGGAAGATCACTTGCAAAAGGGTCGTTGATGGTTAGGTGGAACATGTTGCCGAGATGAAAATAGTTACCCATAGAGGCTGAGTTCAACCAGTTGCGTTTGGAAGCATAATTACGAATGAGATCACGCTCCTGATACCAGTCGGTGAAGTCATTGCCTGTGAAATTGTGGTAACGTTCGTCTGTGAATGGAAACTCGTACTCAATGCGTTGCGTCAAGCTATCCATATGATGGATGATATAGCGTGGGTGAAGAAAGTCTCCCATGTTAACGCTGAATTGCTCGATAAACCTTTCTCTGAAGGGTTCCATGTTGACCAACACTCTCATCAGTTTAGTGGGGAAGTCCATCTTCTTGAAATTTTCATCTTCAGGGTTGACGGCGAGAATCTGTTCGAAGAAGTTGACGGAGAAGAGAAATATCCCTCCCGCTTTTATGGTGCGATAGTCCATGGAAATATCCAAATCCTTCAGTATCCATCTCCATTTGGCATCTTTCTTCTGCTCTCTCCACATGACAATGTTATTGTCGGGGAAATCTGCATTCCCGAAATAGGTTTCGATGATGAAATAGTTGAGAAACTCATCCATGTCAATCAGACTTTCCAAATCTTCATAGGTGACATTTTTGTTGGTCATGATTTTATACAAGAGATTGGCGGCATTGCCATTTCCAGAATTGATGATGTCCCAATTTTCTATTACGTCCACCTCCTCTTTCACGTCTGGATGGTTGGCATAAATATAATCGATGTTTGTTCGTTCTCGCAGATTCATAAGTCCAGTGTATTTCCCATTGATAAAGACAATTACTGGCTCGTATGCTTGATAGTCGATATTTTTCATGGTTAAGCCGGCATAACTTTGTACGGCAGCATCGCGTATGTGACCAAGTAGAAAATCATTTCCTGCATTGCGTAGCAAAAAGGAGTGAGTCTGTTTGACTTGTGGTTTTTCTTTCCAAAATGGATAGTTGAAATCACCTCCGGAGAGTCTTTTCTTACTATAGATGGCGAGTGATTTTTGAGGTAATTTCCTAGATGTGGCACCTGCTATGCGAACCTCTGCAAGTTGGTCTATCTGAAGTGCGCCATTTGTGTCTAGGTAGTTGATGTGGATTGGACGATGCCAATCATAGTTGTAGTTGTACTCATCTTCGTCGTAGGTGCCAGGTACGTATATGCCTATTTGATCGTCGTATAGATGGTCGGGTTCCGCTATGATTGAGATGACAGGAAGGGTGATTTCATGTTGTGGAAAAATATACGAGTAGGAAGAGACTTCGGATGGAATACAATCCGTCGTGAAGGTACGCAATCGGATGATTTGTGTGGAGTCAATGATTAAACTATCTGCGAATATACTATCTTTGATAGTTGGAATCTTGCCATTCGTAGTATAATAAGTTACTGAATTAGAATTGTTTGGTTCGTTCAGTCTGACTATAAATGGGGCTTGATGGAAACTTGATGGGATAGAAAGGGTAGGAGTAGGAAGAAAGGTGTAGCTGATTGCTGAATTGGCTTTGCTGGGAGTGCTTTTCAGTAGCCAGCCCTCTTCTCCGTTGTTGGTTCTTCCGTATGAGACACCTTTTTGTTGCATTGGTGGGATAAGTAGGGAGTCGATGAGGAGACCTTTGGAGGTGAATAGACGAAGAGTGGATTTCTTGTCGAATTCAAGTTTGAAGTTGGTGTGCAGATTGCTATTGACTTCATCACCGTAGAGAAGGATGAAGTCATGAGGCGCTATTGCGGTATCTGTCTTAATAGTATAGATGGTTTTGTTGGATTCTATGGAATAACGATGTAGAGAGATGGAGTCGTCAGATTCGTTATAGAGCTCGATCCAGGAAGAGGGGAAATCATTGAAATCATCGATGAGTGTGAGATTGGATTGCATCACCTCATTGATTCGAAGTTGAGCCATGAGCAGAGAGGGCATAAGTGCGAAAAGAAGTGATAATAGAGAATATTGGCTCATAGCGTATGAAATCTGTGTTATTGGGGCAAAGGTATGAAAAAAAGTTCAATAAAAAAGCATGAGTCCAGCGTATTGCTGAACTCATGCCATATCAAGTATCAAATTACTTTTGTCTTTGTAAAATTCAGACGGAAGTATTATTTGATGATTAACTTCTTCACGTAGGTGTTGCCGTTTGCGGTAGCAACGCGAACGATGTAAGTACCAGCAGGCAATGAAACTTGGATTTCAGATTTGTCGCTGCTCAATACTGTTTGACCTGCAAGGCTAGTTATCACAACAGATTCGATATCTTCGCTGCAAGTGATGTTGAATTCGTTTCTTGCAGGGTTAGGATAGATAGCGATACCTTCTACGTTGTTGATATCATCTGATTTGTAAGTTTCACCTGTGATGGTTACTCTGTACAACTGACAATCTTCGAATGAGTCGATGGTTGTCTCTTTGTCATAAGTGACACCATTGTAAGTGTTACCAGGAACAGTCTTCTCTTGAATTGTAGGAGCAGGCTTCCAGATCTTGAAGCTTCCACACAAGTGAAGCATAGCCAAGTAGTGAACCAATCCGTCGTAGTAACGCCATTGACCTGTCATCAAGCTACCGTTCCAAGCTTTGTTCAAGTTGTTCTTGATGGCTTTCTCGTAGGATGGGTCTCCCATCAATGCGTAGCAAGCCACTGCGTTGGCTCCACTTTCACCAAGTGTGTAACCATCGTTACCAACTGGTGTACCATCCCATTCGAAACGACCATGCTTGTAATTATCATTTTCGAAGTGCGTGATGATTCTTTTTGCCATTTCGACATCTCTCTCTGCATCTGCACCAAACAAGTAATAGTCCATACCAAAGTTCATAGCACAACGCATTGCATCATACATATATCTGGAAGAGTTAGAACCTTGGCTACCGTATGGTGTTCCATCGAAGTTGCTGTAGTCAGTAAACAAGCCTGATTTAGTATTCGATGATTTGTAAATGTGGTCTCTTGTGCCTTTGAGAGCTTTCTCCCACTTGTCTTTGTTAGTGTCAGACCAACGAGTAAACAATTCAACGAATGCAGGCAAGTCGTATGAAGGGTCGGAGTAATTATTTCCGCCTCCTTGAGGTTGGAAGGTAATCATATAATGTTGTGGGTTATATAGACTGTGACTATTGTTGTTCCACATTCTCTCCAAAATATACTGAGCATCTTCCATGTACTTGCTGTCATTCCAACGGTGAGCAGCGAATAATAATGCTGTCATGAAATACATTTCTCCATCTGGTGCACAATTTCCGTCCATCTGAGAGCCAGATTTGCTACACTGCCATGCAAAATAGCCATCCCATCCGTCACCTTTGTGCCACATGTGGCTCTTTGCCCAGTTCCAAAGTTTGTCGAACTCAGTCTTATGGTTGGTTTGTACACAAATCATCATACCGTATGACATACCCTCGGAACGAACATCGTCATTACCTGTGTCAAGGATATAAGCTTCATTTCCTTGATCATAATATACTTTTTGGTTGTCAGATCCCTTAAAGTAATGGTTCCACATTTTATCCAACTTCTCCTGGATCTCTTCATCAGTTTTTCCTAAATAAGTCTTGAATGGACTGGTGTAGTCACCGGTATAGAAAGCACCAGACAATTGTTTTCCGTTTTCGCACTCAGGACCGAAGTAAGCACCATTTTCGTCGAAGTAAGTAGATGCACCAGGATTTGGTTCAGGGCCACCACAGTCTGTACATGGTTCGTCACCGCAATTTTCTATCTTCATAGAAGATGTTTGAACTAATACTTTATTCTTTGTGGACGTGATTGTCAACATGCCTGTTCCTGCTGATTTAGGTTTCCAATCGACAGAACCTGCCGCAGTGATGCCATCTTTAATTACATAACCTGCTACGCCAGTGAACTTAACGTAGTTGATGTTACAACCTGCGCCATCGTTTGTTGACTTGATGAATAATCTCATCTTGCTAGTGGATACAGGATTGAATGTTGTTGAGAAGTCATGACCTACGGATTTGCCTGTATAAGCAGTTTTCCAAGAACCACTCTCGTCGTATTGAACTTCGAAAGCTGTTATTGTACTATATTCTGTACATTCATCAATTGTGATACCACCAACAGATTGAGTCTTGCCAAGGTTGAATTCTACCCATTCGTCAGAACCAGACATTGATCCCCAACGGCTGTTTCCTCCGTGACTTCCATCATCATCCAAGATCTTATCTACTGTCCAGTATGGGTTGTCTTCTGTTTCACCCCACTCAGAAGAAGCTTTGACGCTAGAGATGGAGATATCAGTAGAACTTGAACCAGTTCCCCAGTTCAAAATGTAAGTTCTATCATTGAAATCACCTGAAGCTGTCCATGTTACTTTGTAAGTGGAGTCCTTGCAATATTTGTCAGCTTTGTCAACAGATATTGTGAACTCAGGATCTGGTACAGCTGGTGTGCCTGAACCGACAACGATGTCACCTCCGTTTGGTACGGCTTTGAAATAAACATAGCCATTCTTCTCCTCAAATTCAAGTTCCTCGTCGTTTTGAGTCACCTTAATGTTTGCCCATCCGTCTTGCATTGGCACACGAAGAGACAAAGGATAGTCCCAGTTGCAGACTTTGTTGCTGGTAAGACTTGAGCTGAGGGTTAAAGAATAAGTTTCACTTGAGTTGTCTCCAGCAATTTTTTTGAACGTTGCATTTTTACGCTCTTGTATATACATACATGCATCGCGGAAAGTACAAGTCCAATAGGTGCTTTTGTTGTTTTTTAAGAAATCAACAGCTCCTTCGAACGCTGATTCGTGGGTTACGGAATAATCACCTGAGTGATTTTTATCGAATCCGTGAATCAAAAAGACCATCCAACCTCCATTGGCACCCTCGATGCGGTTTTGAAATGTCTTTGCGTCGTTGGTCCCTTGGGTACCGCACATATCACTTTGAATGCTGGTGAAATCGGACAGATTACTTGAATTCGCTCTGGTATCAGAACAAGTACGTCCTCCAATATAGTATTGTAGAACAGATTGTCCGGGATTTACACATTCAGGGTAAGCGATGGTTAGACATTTATATCCATTGCCGATATTGTTTTCTATCGCACTTTTTGACGATTGTAATTCGTTACCCGTTGAATTTCTGTTGTGAGATGCTCCGTGGCTACCAATTTCGGACCCGTGTGCTACAAATTGTTTGTAGGTTCCCCAACTGTTTGACATGTTATTGGTAATGACGTAGAAGGTTCCAGGTAATCCTGCATTGGAAAGTACACCGTCGGCATATTTGTGCCCGTTATCCTCCCAACCTCCATCATCAAAGGTAAATGTAACCGCACTTTTACAGAAATTCTCCCATGTCGCAATTTCTTGCGAGTATGCAGAACTAGTGCAAAAGGCTGCTGCTGTTAATAATGCTAATACTTTATTTTTCATGACTTTAAATATAATAATGGTTAATTTTAATTACTTGTAAGCATATGGCTTCTGACTGGCAAATATACAAATTTTCTTTAAGAAACTATAAAAATTGAGTGAAAGTCTCTTTTTTTTCAACGAAAGTAGTTCTATGTTCTATTTAAAACTTTTATTTTTGCGCAAAATATCATTTTGTCAATGAAAGTATTTCGTTTCTTGGGAGTTATTCTTCCCATTTTCTCTTTTACCTCTCTTTTTTCTGCTGATTTGTCTGGAACGGTAATGGACAAGGAGGATGGTAATACATTGCCGTATGCAACGGTGGAACTTTTGAACGTAAAGGATTCTTCTTTTGTGAAAGGAGAGGCATGTGATTTGGAAGGCGCCTTTTCCATTAAAAATGTTGAGGTGGGCCCCTATCTGTTACGTGTCTCCTTTATGGGTTATAATACTGTCTATCGCAACATTCAGGTGAAGGAGGTGCAGGAGCGACCTCTTCGTATAAGGATGGTGGCCGACAAGGTGATGTTGGAAGAGGTGAAGATCTTGGCAGCGGCTACACCGGTGGTGGTGAAAGAAGATACGTTGGTTTATAATGCTGAGGCGTTTCGTGTGACGGATGGTGCCATGCTGGAGGATTTGGTGAAGAAATTGCCGGGTGCTCAGCTTTCAAAGGATGGTAAGTTGGTGGTAAATGGAAAAGAGATAAAAAAAGTGTTGGTGGATGGCAAAGAGTTCTTCTCAAATGATCCTAAAGTCTCTTTGAAAAATCTTCCTGCCAATATTGTTGATAATATTAAAACATATAATAAGAAGAGTGACTCTGCCGCAATGACGGGAGTGGATGATGACGACGATGAGATGGTGCTGGATCTGACGGTCAAGAAGGGAATGAAGAACGGATGGATTGGCAACTTCACAGGAGGTGCAGGACATGATCTTTATGAGACTCATCCTGATTTCCGATATGATTTAGGAGCTAACCTTAGTCGCTTCAAGGAGAATTCCAATTTCTCGGTGATAAGTTCTCTCAACAATGTGAATAGTACGGGATTCACAGATGGTGGTATGTCGTATAATGGTCAGAACAGAGGTGCTGGCAATGGTATTACCACTTCTGGAATTTTGGGTGTAACGTTTGCAAAAGAAAAGAGCAAACAGTTTGAATATGGAGGTAATGTGCAATATAGACATACCAAGAACGATGTGGAAAAGAAAACGAAGAAGGAGACCTTCAGAACCAGTGGATCAACATTCAGAAATGACGAGTCGACTTCCCAACGTAAGGGCGATGATGTCTCGACCGAGTTCCGTTTCAAGTGGAATCCTGATTCCATGACCAACATTATGTTCCGTCCGGTTCTCAACTATTCTCATTCCAATACGGAAAGCCATACACTAACGGACAACTTTACTACCGCTCGTTTGAGAAACAATAATAAGGTCTCAGATCAAACGTCGACCAGCGACAAGTTAGGTTTCAACGCTTCACTTCGTTTTCTACGCAAACTGAATACAAAAGGAAGAAACATTTCGTTTGCTGCTGGAACAACAGGCAACACCTCTCCATCGGATGTCTATAACACCTCTTCCACCCATTTCTTTACCTATGATGAGGAGGATCGGTTGGCAGAAGATTCACTCTTTATGACAGATAGATATACCGATCGAAAGAGCAATAATCTAACCTATTATGTGGAGGGTGCCTATACGGAACCGATCTTTAAGAACCATTTCTTGCAATTCAAGTATCGATATCAAAGAAGGGATGCTAATTCCTATTCTTATGTCTATGACAGAGATGATATGACAAGCTATGTTGATTCGTTGAGCAGTTCGATTGAGAATAATTATAATAATCATCAGGCGAATGTCATATTACAAGGAAAATATGAGAAACTGAACTACAATGTGGGATTTACGTTTCAGCCGCAATCCTCTTCCACATATAATTTTGTTGGTCCGAATAAGGATAATAACAAACGACAGACGGTGTTTAATTTCTCGCCTAATTTGATGTTGAGAATCAAATTTGACAAGCAAAGCAACCTGATGTTCCGTTATCGAGGACAGAGTGCAGCGCCTGATGTAGAGTATTTGCAGGAGGTGATCGACGAGTCCGACCCGTTGAATTTGATGTATGGTAATCCGAATTTGAAACCTACCTATACGCACAATGCGTCGGTTCGTTTTAAGAAGTATATTAGTGAGACTCAGCGCAGTTGGATGGTGAATGCATCCTATCGTATGGTTCAGAATGCTATCATGAACAGGTTGGTGTATGACACGCAGACGGGTGTGCAGTGTAGTTATAAGGAAAATGTGAATGGAAATTGGAATATGGATGGATCCCTTGTTTTCAACACACCGTTTAGGAATAAGGATTTCATTTTCAGTACTACCACGAGAGGAAATTATGAAGAGAACGTTTCGTTGGAAAGTGGATCGTCGATAGAGGAGCAAATGTTAAAAATTTTAACAAAAGTCGTTGGTGCGTCAGAAAAAATTTCACTTACGTATCGAGGTTCAAGATTTGACATGGGATTGTCGGGAATTATTGATTATCAGAAGAGCCGAAATGACATGCGAAAAAGTTCGAATTATGAGACGTTTGATTATCAAGCAGAATATGAGGTGACGGTCAAGTTACCTTGGAAAATGGAACTTTCGTCAGATCTAGATTGGCATTTGTATAAAGGATATTCTGATGGATTTAATGATCAAGAGTGGCTTTGGAATGCTCAATTATCAAAGAGTTTTATGAAAAATAACGCAGGTGTGTTGCGTTTCAAGGTCTTTGATTTGTTGGGTCAGCAAGGAAATCTCTCGAGAAAAATCAGTGATTCATCAATAAGTGACACGGAATATAATACATTAGGCAGTTATTTCCTACTACAGTTTAGTTATAAACTTAATAATTTTCAACAAAGAGAGCGAAACGGTAGAAAAATGTTTGATTATTAAAAAAAAACAAAAAAAAACATAAAAAAATTTGCGTATTTAAATAAATTGTTATTTTTGTAGGTGGAAAACTGAATTTAACATAGAATAAGTATGGAAAAAGGATTTTATGAACGCATTTTTAAATGCTTTAATGAACTTCCTGCAATGGTATTGTCGGAAGATTCGATTAAGATGTTGAACTCAAAGACGAGAGTTATTCAACTCAACAAAGGTGAGTACCTTCAACTAGAAGGTGATGTGAGTCGTTTTTTGGGAATTGTTGATACGGGATTAATCAGAATCTTTTATCGCAAGGCAGGAGAAGAAATGACGGAGTATTTGGCTAGTGAGGACGAAATTTTCTATGATTGTGAAAGTTTCTTTCGCCAGACGCCAAGTAAACGTTACATTCAGATGCTTGAGCCCTCAGTGCTTTATCTTTGTACAAAGACTGATTTGGACGAGTTGTGTAAACAAAGTAAAGAGATACGTATCTTTTATCGCAATTTGACGGAGCAGTTGTTGCGTAAGAAAAAGCAAAAGACTTTGGATTGTATATTTGAGCCAGCAAAGGTTCGCTATGACAATCTCATCAATCGAAATTCAGAATATGTGTTGCGTGTGCCTTCTATCTTTGTTGCTTCCTATTTGGGTGTGACACCAGAGACACTAAGCCGTATTCGTTCGAAGGTGAAATAATGGTATAGTATATTGTGGTATGTTTAACGAATTTGAATTGAAATTTATATATGAAAAAAGTTGTTATAAATAAAAGATTAGTCTCTGCCGAAATAGAACATGTTTTAGGTCACATTGAATTGTCGATAGAGACAAAACGGAAGTTGAATTCCATTCTCGTTCAGGAGAAGGTTAAGAAGCATGACCTGATTTTGAAACCAGGTGACGTGTGCGACTTCTGGGGTGTGGTTCAAAAAGGTATGGTACAGGTGTATCACTATAAGAATAAGAAACTTATATCTGACTTTTTCGCAACAGAAGGATATGGGTTCTTTGACATTGAAAGTTTCATCACAGGAAAGCCAACAGAGGCAACCATTGAAGCTCTTGAGCCAACTGTGTATGTGAAGATGGATCGTGCCAAGTTTTTGAAACTTTGTGATGAGGAAGATGAGTTGAACACTATCTATCAGAGAGTATTGGAGTTCACATTGATATTGTGTCATAATAGATTGGATTCTGTCTTGAACGACTCTGCTGAAGACAAATATGAGAATTTGGAAAAACGTATTCCAGGTTTGGCTTCTCGTATTAGTGCCATCAATGTGGCATCTTATATAGGTGTGACGCAAGAGACACTTTGTAGAATTAAATCTAAGCAAGAAGATTTTCTTCTTTTCTAAGCAAGAAAAGAAAAATTTTTATACTTTTACAATCTGTGGCATCCTGGTTTTGGGTGCCACAGATTTGTGTATAGAGAGTATATCGGAATGTTTAACTTATAATAAAATAAAATTATGTCACAAATTTCAGATTTAATCTTGAAGCAAGTACAGTCGGCTGCTTCTCAAAGTGGTTTGGAAAACAATGTGTTGGATGGTTTGTCAGAATCTATAATGAACAGTTTGAAGCAAACAGCTACATCACCTAATGGTATTGAACAATTGACATCTTTGTTTACTGGTAATACATCTGCTTCATCAAGCCCTATTACTAATCTGGCATCTCAAATTTTTAGTTCTCAGGTAGCTCCTAAATTGGGATTGAGTTCATCTGTTACAAATTCTGCAACTAGTTTGTTGCCAGTTATCATAAATGGATTGGTGGCACTTATCTCTAAGAAAGGAAGTGGTTTAGATTTGTCTTCAATCTTGAGTTCGTTGGGCGCTGCAGTCTCTTCTAATAAAACTACAGCAGGTAGATTGATCTCTGTACTTGGCAAATTGGGAGGTCTGTTAGGAAAAAGAAAATAATTGAAATCAATTTGATTGAAAAGATAGAAATGATGAAGTGGCTTCCTTTGTGGGGCCACTTCTCTTTTGCAGGGTAGCCATGGCCCCGCTGTAGGGACGTGGCGTGCGGCGTCCGTGTCCGTTATTCCGTACTGTTGTAGGAAATATTTTCCTTTTTTTTCTTTTTTCTTCTTTTTTATGATAAACCTACTTTGAAAATCGTTAACTTTGGAGGTTGAAATTATATCGGATATTAAAAAAGATAAGAATATGTCAGATTTAAACATCGATTGGGCTAATCTTAAGTTCGGCTATATGCCGACGGATTACAATGTACGTTGCTATTTTAGAAATGGCGCGTGGGGAGAAATAGAAGTAAGCTCGGAAGAGTCTATCAACATCCACATGGCAGCAACATGTCTTCACTATGGACAGGAGGCTTTTGAGGGTTTGAAGGCTTATCGTTGCAAAGATGGTAAGATTCGTATCTTCCGCATGGAAGCGAATGCTGAGCGTTTACAATCCACTTGCCGTGGTATCTTGATGCCAGAGTTGTCAACAGAGAAGTTCTGCGAGATGATTAAGAAGGTGGTGAAATTGAACGAGCGTTTCATTCCGCCATACGAGAGCGGTGCATCTCTCTATATCCGTCCGCTTTTGATTGGTACAGGTGCTCAGGTAGGTGTTCATCCAGCTAATGAATATCTTTTCGTTGTGTTCGTTACTCCAGTAGGTCCTTATTTCAAGGGTGGATTCTTCGCTAATCCATACGTTGTGATTCGTGAATATGACCGTTCTGCTCCTCTTGGAACAGGTATCTATAAGGTTGGTGGTAACTATGCAGCTAGCTTGTTGGCTAACAAGAAGGCTCATGACTTAGGTTACGCTTGTGAGTTCTATTTGGATGCAAAAGAGAAGAAATATATTGATGAGGCTGGTGCTGCTAACTTCTTTGGTATCAAGAAGAAGGTGGAGAGACGTCAGATTCCTATCGAGGAACTTGAAACATTGGAAGAGGCTGGTGCTTGCGGTACTGCTGCTGTTATCAGTCCAATCTCAAAGATCGATGATTTGGAGATGAATAAGTCATACGTTATCTCTAAAGATGGTAAACCAGGTCCTATCAGCAAGAAATTGTATGATAAACTCCGTGGTATCCAATATGGTGAAGAACCAGATGTTCACGGCTGGGTAACGGTTTTGGATTAATAAAACAATGATAATATTGGTATCTGCGTAGAGACGATGTGCACATCGTCTCTACTTTTTTTATATGATTCATAAGTTGTTAAGTTCGCTTTGCTGTTCCAAATAATTGTCGTACTTTTGAAAAATGAAACAATATGGGTTACAAATGGAAACGAAAGGTTCTTCTAAAGAATACGACATCAAAGATAAACTGGAATGGATGCTTATCTTCTCTAGTGAGTTCGGTCAGCGGTTCGGACTTACACTGAAGCAGGCATATAACTATCTGTGTCGCTATCAGGCCATAGACTTTATTGACAAACACTATGGTTATGTTCATACACAGTCTTTCCAGTCGATGATTGATGACATTGGAGAATACTGCCGTAGGAAAGGAGGTATGCTCGTATGATTTTGTACCATGGTACCAATGTTGAGTTCGACCATATAGATCTCACTCGTTCTAAACCCAACAAAGATTTTGGACAGGGATTCTATCTGTCGGAAGATATCAAACAAGCCCAAGAAATGGCTCAAGCAAAAGTTGACCAACTTGAAACTGGTAGCCCCATTGTAATGTCTTATGATATTGATGAGACAAAAATGAACTCGTTAAGACTTTTGCGTTTTGACACTTACAGTGAAGAATGGGCAAAGTTCATTTTGCTTAACCGCAATAATCCTAACCGTGAACCCGCACATGACTACGATATTGTAATTGGTCCTATAGCAAATGATCGTGTAGGTGTACAATTGTGGAAATATGAAACACATAGTATTGACCTGCCAACGCTTGTACGTAACCTGCATTACATGAAAGGTATCACTATTCAATATTTCTTCGGCACCGAAAATGCCATTAAACTTCTGAAAAGGATATGAGTGAACACGAACAAATGATACTTGATATGGTTAAAAACCTAGCCGCATTGCTGACAGAAGAAAATCCTACACTTTCTGCAGAACAAGCTCTTTCATTGGTGATCAATTCTGATACCTATCAGCGTTTGTTGAATACTAACACCCGACTTTACTATCAAAGTCCTCGTTATGTGTACTCTTTCCTCGACAAAGAATTAAAAACGGGGATGGTGAAATAAAATTCATTGGTAATTTGCGCCACAGATTCACACCTGCGTCTGTGATATGGCATCCCTTTGGGATTGGGATGTGCGTGAATCATTCATGGGCATTACGTGTAGAGACGCACGGCCGTGCGTCTCTATCGGCATCCCCCGTCTATCTTCAATGGAACGACCTG
>CACZUS010000038.1 GCA_902784425.1 uncultured Bacteroidales bacterium | reverse complement strand
TTCCGAGAATCCATTTCCCGTCTTTAAGTATGTGTGCTCCAGGGGCGTCTACTCCGTAACACAATCTCAAGTCACATGAGTCGACGCGGTTGTAAGCATCATAATGCACATTAAATGGTATCGCATACACTCTACGGTCAGATGCTGACGTGAAATAGCCCGGATCATCCTCTCCGCCATCAATGTGCGCATAGATGCTACCGGCTCCCTTAAAGGTTGTCCCTTTGCCTCCAACTAAGTTTGTACAGCCTGCGAACTGGTCCGGGTAAGTAGTGTCATTCGCAAAGTGAGACTTATCCCAAGTTTTGTTGACGATAATGGTACGCAATTTTTTAGTAGTACCTCCTTCTGAACCAAACACCCTCCACGCATCTTTCACCATATTAATGTTTATACCACTGACATCCAGCACTTCTATATCCAGCATGGTATGGAACATTCCGGATATGGATCTCAGTCTCGCCGTATTAAACCCTATGAGGTTCAATGATTTAAGGTGTAAACATCCGGCAAACATATAGTTCATGTTGGTCACCATGGTTGTTTCGAAGTTACCAATATCCAACGATTCTAAAAAGGCACATCCCTCAAACATGGATTCCATGCTAGTTACATCATACGTATTCAAATTCTCCAACCCCTCAATTGTCTTTGCATGTAAATGATAAAACCATCCCGCAAGAGTGGTAGGACGGTATGACATGAGCGACTGGTCAATAACCACTTTTTTTGTCACCTGATGTCCGTTCAGGTATGTGTCGCCAGACTTCCAGACACTTTTAGGTATACTTGGGTCATTGGGATTTGTTGCTTCCCACGCTACCTCCCAAATGTAGCCGGTAGGCAATTCCGGAGCGTAAGTGTAGGTCCCTTCGCCAGGGTCCTCCCCATACTTTAAAGTGAAGGTGGATTCACTCTCGTTGAATACTCCGTAAACTACTTTGTTGGCTGCTGCAGCCGAGTGATAAAAAAAAGACAACAGGAAAAAGAGCAAGGAGATTACTTGCCAACACTTCCGTTGCGGACCATGACTTATGCAAGGCCTTTGAACTTTTGGAGTAAAATAATTGCACATAAGCTTAACAATATATAATTAACTAATGCCATAGGCTTCATTTGAACCCATGCGTTTCTATAAAATTGTGCTTTATTAATTTCTGGTACACTGTGAATGTAAATTGATACAAATGTATGGTTTTTATAAAATAACGAAACAATTTTTTAAAAAATAAATGAAACAGGCACGAAATTAACATTTTAACATGGTAGAAGGGGGGGGTAAAAAAAAGAGGGTGTATCAAAATTGAATTTTGATACACGCCTATGTTATCTACACCAGTCCATTTATAGCGGACAGGATCTTTTGTTATTATTTCTTAGATACCAACTCTAATGTGTCTGATGCAATCGTATACTCCTCATCAGTAGGAACAACAATCACTGTTACCTTAGAATCCTTAGCGCTGATGACTTTCTCCTCACCATGAACGCTATTGTTGATCTCTTTATCCAACTTGATGCCGAAGCATTCCAAGTTTGAACATACACCTTCACGTACAACCTCCACGTTTTCACCAATACCACCAGTGAAGACAATCACATCAACACCACCTAAGGCTGCTACGTAAGAACCAACATATTTCTTGATACGATAAATCACCATATCCAATGCTAATTTAGCACGCTCGTTGCCTGCTGCAATAGCCGCACGGATCTCACGCATATCAGAAGAGACACCAGAGATACCCAACATACCACTCTGTTTGTTAAGTATGTCAGAGATCTTCTTTGCATTGTATCCCTCTACCTCCATCAAGTAAGTGATGGCACCCGTATCAATATCGCCTGAACGCGTACCCATAATCAAGCCCTCCAATGGAGTCATACCCATGGAAGTATCGAATGACTTACCATCTTTGATAGCGGTTACGGAACTACCATTACCGATATGACAAGTAATCATCTTCGTACCCTCAGGCTTCATACCCAAGATCTCGAACGCACGTTTAGATACATAACGATGGCTCGTTCCGTGGAATCCATAACGACGAACGGCATCCTTCTCATACAATTCGTATGGGATGGCATATAAGAACGACTCCTTAGGCATAGTCTGGTGGAATGCCGTATCAAATACAGCCACCTGAGGACAATCAGGCAACAATTGCTCGACTGCCATAATACCTTTCAAATTAGCAGGATTATGCAATGGTCCTAATGGGAAACAAGCACGAATTTGATCCTTAACCACTTTGTTTACGATGCAACTCTCTGTAAACTTATCACCACCATGGAGAATACGGTGACCAACAGCATCCACTTCACTCAACGATTTGATACAACCCTCTTTAGGATCTGTCAAAACTTTGAAGATCAATTCAATACCATCAGAATGATCAGGCATATCCTTCTCTATGATAGCCTTTTCACCATTATTCTTTGTATATTTAAGGAATGACCCTGGAATACCAATCTTCTCGACTCCACCTTGTGCCAATACCTTCTTGCTGCTCATTTCAAACAATTTATATTTGATAGAGGAGCTACCGCAATTGATAACTAATATTTTCATTCGATTTATTTTAAGGGGTTTCCACCCACGCAAGTGAGGGAAACCGATTAGAAACAATTAATTATTACTCTTAGCTTCGATAGCTTGGTTGACAGTGATAGCCACCATCTTAACAATATCCTCTACGGAGCAACCGCGAGAAAGGTCGTTGATTGGAGCTGCCAAACCTTGCAACAACGGACCGATAGCCTCTGCACCAGCCAAACGTTGAACCAATTTATAACCAATGTTACCAGCTTCCAATTCAGGGAATACCAATACGTTAGCAGAACCAGCCACCTCACTGTTAGGTGCTTTGCTCTTTGCTACAGAAGGTACAATAGCAGCATCAGCCTGCAACTCACCATCCAACTTCATATCAGGAGCCATCTCCTTAGCGATTTTAGTAGCTTCAATTACCTTATCCACCATCTCATGCTTAGCACTTCCCTTTGTAGAGAAAGAAAGAATAGCTACACGAGGATCCTCAAATCCATAAATATTCTTAGCTGTCTGACCGCTACATACGGCAATCTGAGCCAATTGCTCAGCATCAGGATTAGGAGTTGCAGCACAATCAGCAAACAACATCAAACCATTGTATCCAATTGATTTGTCTTTGAAGATCATGATAAAGCAACCAGAAACAACACCAATACCAGGTCTTGTCTTAACAATCTGGAAAGCAGGACGAAGCACATCACCAGTGAAATTTCTTGCACCAGCTACCTCGCCATCAGCATCACCATTCTTAATCATCAAACAAGCCAAATACAAAGGATCTTTTACCTTTTCGATAGCTTGTTCCTCTGTCATACCCTTCTTTTGACGAAGTTTAAAAAGAAGATCTGAATATACCTTGCTGTTAGGATTATTAGCAGGGTCGATGATAGTCGCCTTGGAAATATTTTTCAAACCGAACTGAGCAGCCAACGACTCAATTTCTTGTTTGTTACCCAACAGTGTCAACTTGGCAATTCCTTGCTCTATAATCTGATCAGCTGCTTTCAACGTTCTCTCTTCTGTTCCTTCTGCAAGGACAATACGTTGAGGGTTAGCTTGTGCCCTCTTAATAATACCTTCAATCAGTTCCATAGTATGTTATTTTTTATTTTGATAATTCTTATAAGGTAACGCTGCTAAAGCATTAGCCAGTTTGTTCAATATAGGCTGAATCATTGGTTCCACCATCGATTTGATGATAAAATTCAGATCGGCCTTTACCGTTAGTTTGATACGTGTGTCATTCTCGGCTACTTGCTTCAACTGAATCCAGAAATCAAAGCCAATCATCGACTGATCTGATGTGAATTTAATCGTCTTATTGGGCTCTCTGTCAATAATCTTAACACCCATGTTTCCAATCGGATTGACAGAGAAACGACAACTATCTCTATCGTATGTTAGATCCGATACCTTATCGGATGGTATACGATCCTTTATATACTCGACACTTCTCAAGTCTGACAAGACATTGAAAATCTCCTCGTCGTTACATGCAGCCTTTGTTATTTCACTTTCGAATGTTGACATAGCAAACTGTATTATAAAAATGAGACTTATTATTTACCCCAAACCTCTGGAGCTTCTCTCCACGTCTTCAATGTAGCCATCTCTGCTTCTCCAATCTGCTTTGTATCAAGCAAGTGTTGAAGCACTGCATTGTAGTTGGACAAGGTGGTCAACTCTACATTTGCCTCGGCAAACTTCTGAGTAGCGATAGGGAAACCATAAGTGAAGATAGCTACCATACCCATCACCTCTACATTAGCAGCACGAAGGGCAGCAACAGCCTTTAAGCTACTACCTCCTGTAGAAATCAAATCCTCTATCACAACCACCTTCTGACCTGCCTTCAAATCACCTTCAATCAAGTTTTCCATTCCATGATCCTTCGGTGCCGAACGAACATATACAAAAGGTTTACCCAATAAATCAGCCACCAAAGCACCTTGAGCAATAGCGCCCGTAGCCACACCTGCGATTACGTCTGCATCTGCATACTTCTCACTTACGATGTTAGCCAACTCCTTCTTAATCAACGTACGGATCTCAGGATATGACAATGTCTTGCGGTTGTCGCAATAAATTGGAGACTTCCATCCTGATGCCCATGTAAACGGATTCTTAGGTTGTACTTTTACGGCATTAATACTGAGTAATTTCTCAGCCACTTTGTTTTCTACTTGGCTCATTTTATTTCTTAATTTATGTGGGTGCTATAAATTTATCTCGTAGTACCGAAAATTTATCCCTCCACAGTTTTTACTAATTATAATTTAAATGATGAATCCACTGAACTCACCTTTCGTTATCTAACATCATTACGGAATCAAATTCCAACGCATTCAAAAAGGCATCTTCCCTAGAAAGATAAATCAGATAGACCCCCGACTCACGCTCATAAAAGGAACTATCTGTCAAAAAATAAAACAAAAAGATGGGAAAGAGATTCCCATCTTTTCTATCGTTATCCCAAAAAACTCTTCAATAAGTTATTGGATGAATTCTGTCTTAACTTAACAATTGCTTTCTCTTTAATCTGACGCACACGCTCACGAGTCAAATCGAATCGTAATCCAATCTCGTCCAATGACAATTCCTGTGCATCACCCAATCCGAAGCTCATCTTCAAAACTTCTCTCTCCTTTTCAGTCAATGTAGACAATGCACGCTCAATCTCACGACGTAGAGAGTCTCTCATCACACTGCTATCCGCACGTGGCGAATCGGTGTTCTCCAAAACATCACCCAAACTTCCATCGCCATCCTCACCAAATGGTGCATCCAACGACTTAATCTGATCTGGTATCTCCAACACCTCGGCAATCTTATCTTCTGATACATCCATCTTCTCGGCCAACTCCTCCACTGAAGGACGACGACCAAACTCCTGCTCAAAAGAAGAAATCGCACGCTTAATCTTATTCTGTAATCCTACCTGATTTAATGGTACACGAACAATGCGAGATTGCTCAGACAATGCTTGCTGAATAGACTGACGCACCCACCACACTGCAAACGAGATGAACTTGAAACCACGTGTCTCATCAAAACGCTCTGCCGCTTTGATTAGTCCCAAATTTCCCTCATTTATCAAATCGGTAAGACTCATTCCCTTGTTCTGATACTGCTTGGCAACAGAAACCACAAAACGTAAGTTAGCTCGAACTAACTTGTCCTTTGCTCTCTCATCCCCATTCCGTATCCGTTGGGCTAACTCCACCTCCTCTTCTGTCGTGATTAATTCTTCTTTAGAAATGTCTTGCAGATACTTCTCCAGAGAAGCATCACGCACCGTAATGGAATTAGTAATTTTCAGCTGTCTCATTTTGTAAAAAAATTTTTATGCACAAAATTACGAAATCATTTGCTTGGTTGTTCTCTTATCCCTAACTTTTTTATAAACATTTTGTTTTTTTATGCATTATTTAACCTTTCTTCTCCCTCTTCCTAACTTGTGGAAACACTTTTTTCGGAAAAAATTCTCCGAAATGAATTTATAGAACCCATCATATTTTTTTAAAATGATGAATTTATAGGTCTCTCCTATTGCATAATTAAATGAATTTCGTTAAAATTGTATCTCTTTTCGAGAAGTGTTATAAACATGAAAAAAACAATGATACGAAGACTCGCAACATTAATATTATTAGGACTATTCAGTGAATTCATTTATTCTCAAACTCAATCTTCCTTAAACTATTTGGAGAATACATTCCCCAAACTGACAAACTTATTTCGCGACGATATAGACAACTGCCATGCTCATTATATCTTCGCCATCGATGTCTCCGGTTCTATGGATGTGCACGAAAGCACAATGGTGCCCCTCCTTAAAAATTTCATTCAAGCACTGCCTAATGGGGATAAAGTGACCATCATCCCTTTTGGTACCGATACCAAAGACCCTATGGGATTCTCTGGTACCATCTCCGACGAGATGAAAAAAACACTTTGCGACAACATGAGTCAACTCTATCACAATCCTAACTACGACCAATTGTTTCGCGACCATACCAACATCTATAAAGCAGTAAAAAAGATATCCAACACGGTAAAAACAAACTCAGAGTATAAGGTCAACATTCTAATCCCCTTCACGGATTTCCTTAACAATATTCCTAAGGTTCCTCCTCATAAATTCAACAAGAGGAAACTAACCTCTGAGGAGTTGTTGGATATGCAAAACGACCTGAAAATCGCCATCCAAGGTTCCTATGTGCGTGCCATCGCCGTAGAATTATCCGATGGTAAGGTGGACAACAAAACACAAAAAGAGTACTGCCTCACCCAAATGAGAGATAGCGTCTTCAACGTGACAGAGAATGGACTCGAAATCATTCGTACTGGCAACTCCAAACAGGCTATCGAACAATGGTTCGAGCAACTTCGTCGCGAAATCCTCCTTGTCAAACTACAAGCAATCGTGAATGAAGCAAACAAAGCTGGTCGCGTAAACATGCAGACTGACATCGACATCGACGGTAATGTCAAAGCTAAAATTCATTGGAATCCTGTCAAACTTTATAACACAATCAAAATCGATTCCTCTTTTATTCATCAACAGGACTTCTCATTTATTAACAACAAAGACAACCATGGTTGCCCCACAGACACCTTCATAGCCGTCAATTTGGGCCAAATAAAACATCGGGAGAATGGATTTCATCTGCTGAAAGATAGTATCAACATAGGAATCTCTTTACCAACAGAGTTTGACGATGAACTAAACAAACTGGGTATCGAAAAACCGATATCCGGATCTGTATCGCCTGCAGAGAAACTCATATTCACATTCTTCCTTCCATTATGGCTCACCATATTACTGATATTGCTTATCATCTCCTACATCATATTGTTCTTCCGTGCTCTAATCATCAACAGCAAGGATAAAATGCAAGGAAAGATTACCGTTTCGGATGAATATGGAGCTGAAATTCTCAGCAAGAAATTTGGTCCATGCGAAAACATCCATATCGGCAAAGCCGCAGAGATACGTGTAGACGATGCAGAATGGACCTTACAGATAGAAAAGGTGAAACCCTCTCCTTTCCTATTGTTTCTAAAACCTTACTATCGATGGTTTGCTAGTAAGGGTTACGTGGGAACAAAGATTGCCACAGAGGGAAAGATAGATTCACAAAAGAATATGCTTGCGAAAGTGAAATGTGGTGCCAATAAAAGAAACATCACTCACAACGTAAGCATCAGATTAATAGAAAAATAAAAACAAAAATAGATTATGGCAAACGAAAAGCACATTTTTATCGGTTTAGGTGGTTCTGGCTGCCAAACTGTCACACAAATTAAAGAGAAGGTATATGCAAATCGTTATCCTACTCACACTGCAACCAAGTCGCGTCTCGAGGCAATGAACGAGACCTATCGATTCCTATTTATCGATACTGACCAACGGGATATAGACCAAGCTAACAAAAATAACAGAAAGAGTTTTGAAGAGGGGAAGGTGCCTTTCATCAATCCGCAATCAGACCTTGTCAACCTTGGTCTTGCCAATCCGCAAGCCATCTACTACGAGGCTACGCAAGACACCTCCACACTGATCAACAAACGTATTCTAGAGGCTTGTTCTCCTGAATTGTCCGTTAAGATTCCTGATCAGCCTCTTGGCTTTGGTGCAGGAGCTTTTCGTATCAAATCGCGTATTGCATTTGCTCACTCCCTCACTGATTTTCAAACTAAACTTCAATCAGCCATCTCCGCCCTCAATGATGTAAAGACAGTGGGTGGCGAGAGTTGCACAATCTTCTACTGGGTGGTTGCAAGTTCCAATGGTGGTACCGGTAGTGGTATCGTCAATGACGTGCTCTATCACATCAACCAGATACACAAACAAATCGTGGGAGATGGTGACCCTCAGTTGATCCTCATCATGTATATGCCTAAAGTATACATCGACTGCAATGCAACGGAAGAAAAATATGCGCTTAACGCTTATGCTGTGTTTAGCGAAATCCAAGCATTCAAAGAGATGAGCCAAAACAGAAATCAAAACACCGTCATGCACCGCATGGCCTTCGTCAATGATTATAATCTGATTGATAGCAGACGTAAATATTGTCCGTTCTACTACTTAATCCCAATTGATATTCAAACAGACAAGGGAACTTCTCTTGGTAGCACACACGTTATGTATCATAACACAGCTGAAATGATCTACATACTGCACCACGGTGCTGGAGGTGAGACCTTCCGTTCTGATATTGACAACTACATGAATGATATCATGGAACGTAATCATGAGGACTTCCTTGTCCCAATGGGTTATGTTCAACTTCATAAACCAACCGATCAGTTCAACCGTTACTTCCGTGCTCGTTTCGAAAGAGACTTGCTCAGAACATGGCTCCTCAACGCAGAAGCAAAGGAAAATGCTATTCCTGAAAGCAAGGTGCCTGATCTTTATAACAAATTATTCCGTGAGTTATCTCACAAGATTCCTGGAACAATTGCCTATCGCCTAATTGGCTCGCAACGTGATAACATCGAATCTGATATATTAGATCCATCTCTCATCAATGGAAAAGAGGAATTGCCTGCTGCATTAAAATTGGCCAACGTGGAGAGCGAGTTGGAAACAATCGAGGCCAACGTCAAGGCTGCATCCATCAAACCGGAAGAGAGAAGTGGCTACAAGCAACTGCTTGTCAATGGCGCATGGAAACAAGCCGAAGAGTGGATCCGCGAATATGGTCTCATCTATGCCATCAATGCAATTGATGCTGTTCGCACATTTGTGCGCGACGAATATGAGAAACAGGACAATGAGATGAACAGCAAAAAGGATGAACTGGATGACAAACGCGCTGAATTAGAGAAATTAGAGAAAGAGGCAGAGACTCGCACCATAGGTGAGAAAATCACTAAATCCAATAAAGAGGATATTCAAGGATATCGCAATAAATTGGAAGAGTATGTGGATGAATTTATTGCCTTTATCATTAAGAATTGGGCTCACGATCTACTTCGTGACTTCTGCAACAATGATAAGAGTGACGAGTTATCAAAATTGAAGAACCAACTGATGGTCATCAAAGAAAAGGCATCTGAGAAAAACGAACAGGCTGTTCGCTACTATGACAGACTTGCCACTGAATTTGGCAACACTGCCCTTGATGTCACAACAGTCTATTTGCCAATGCTAAAAGATATCTGCAACGGCAATGGATGGAAACCAAACAACTTCTTCAGTCGCTGCTACCGCAACATCATCCAAGCTGATGAAGACAGAGCAGAAACGCCAAACCGTGAAGATATAACCAAACTAATCAAGGAGGGTATTTACGACACAAAGAACGAGAAACGTTTGGAACAAATGATGGCCAGCCAATACATCCTTATCCAAAAAGAGAAATCGGAGAAAGGAAAGAAGGAACAAGTGACCGAAGAGTGCCGATTCTTCGCCAATCCTACGTTGGAGGATCGTAAACCAGAAGCTATCATTGAAGACTTCATTGAATACGCTCAACAAACACTTGAGGTGGCTACCCGCGAGAATAAAAACATTCAGGAGAATTGGGCCAACAAGAAGGTTTCTCACTTCTTCCATGATTTACCAAACGAACAGAAAGATGAGGTTCGCAAGAGCTTAAGCCCTGCCCTCTTCTTCAACTATAACACGGCTCGTATTGAAGTCACCAAGAAAGAGGAACACTACGTCTTCGTTGCACAAGACAGAGACTTGGCAAAAGAGATGTTAGGATATGAGGAGGGTAACATCAAACATCGATATGTTTCTGGTGGAGATGCTAATTCAGCTTTGGTATTGAAATCCAAATATGGTCTCTCTTTCAGAGATTACCGAATCTATGACAACATCGAGATGGTATACAACAACGCTACATTCCGTGAGAAATACCATTTCCACCATGACTTTGCTCAATTCCTTGGAAAGATCACACTCAACGATCTTCCAGACGAGGTGTTGTCACAACATCGCACGTTTGTCAAAATGCTCATCTTAAAGGAATACGAGAAGGATTTGAAACCTCTGTTCTATGAAGACGAGTATGATCCTGAGTCATACGAAACCTCCATGTATCTTATCAACGAGAAGAACACCACCTCGTTTGAGATCGCACGTCCGGAGGCATTCTCCCTTTATAAGGGAGCTCTCTGCTTACGCAAAGTGGAAAATGGAAAGAAACTATATGACGAGGTGAGTGGTGCTGACTTTAGCATTCAATTCGACGAATATTTCAAGCTCTTCTACAACAGACGATACAGTGAAACACTTGACAGATTGTTGCAAGCTATCCTACGTCAAAAGAAGACTGCTATGGATAAAAATGGTGCCATTCTTCACAATGAAGATGGTAGCGCCATCGTTTATGACGGCGAGCAAATCTTGAAAAACCTCTATTCTGAAAAGAAAAACGAGGTATTGAAGAAACTTGCCCTGAAAAAACAACAGAGCACTACCGACGAGGAAAGAAGATTATATAATTTGTTCTACAATACCATACGTAACGAGTATGATACTGTACATAAATTCATCGGATAAAATAAAGAGAAGGAATGCATCCACTTTGGATTATAGATTTAACCGATAATTCTGACCGACAGGCTCGTTTCAAGGAACTGATCGGACATCTTCCATGCGTTCTCTTCCATGAAGACGTTGCAGATTGGACCTCTGACAAATCTTCCAGTGCCAAACATTGGTTATACTCAAGGTTTGACAATCCTTTTGCCTCGATTGACACGTCCGACTCGGAAGCGATGTCGCAAGCCATCTACGATTTTCAAGAGGCTATCGTCAAATCTGGTCAAGAGTTCGTCCAGATGCTTCGTCACTCTAACGTAGACGGATCCATCACCACCAACGTGTGTGTAATCGGAAACATAACGGAAGAACTGTCTCAACAGATCTTCCCATCCATTGCTGTCATGCTGCAAAAGGAGAAAGGGCGCATTGTTCCGAATCACATACACCAAGGAATGGCCATTATCGGGGTTTATTTCATTCCATCCAACATCAATAGTCTCAATGTCAGTCAGAGGCAGAAAGTGTATCTATCACTGAAAGAGATAGAGGTTCAGCATAACATACCTTCCGTACGTGGTTACGACCGTATGTTCTTCTATCAGGATGTGCAAAACAGAACGGAGTGCTACTTCCCGCTGCTTAACGAAAAAGAACAGGCGGAATACCTCTTCCAATGTCTTGTCCACCTTTACTACGCATGCGATACCGTCCATCCACTCATCAGTGGCAGTAGTTCGGCAGATCATTTTTACTTTTCGCTGGGTTGTTCGTCAACCTTCTTCGACACAGATGTGCAAGATAGAATCGAAAAGATGATGGTGCATAACAAACTGATTGACATACTAAACAAAGAGGGTGATTTGGAACAAATCGATCAGGAGAGTCAGCTAATCAATTTTGACAGAATTGATGCAGACGAGATCATCATGAAATTTCAAAACATTCATTTCAATCTCGATGACGCCAAACTAAAGGAGCCATTCCCCCATCCTATCATCAACTTTGCTCATCGCAACTTAAAGCGACTCTATTACGAATCATATCTCAAATATTACCCTGTCAATCTGCGTCTGAAGGTTCTTGATGTCATCTCAAAAGAATCAGAATCCATTTTGGAAGAGATTAGTACGATGAGAAAGCGTACACAGAACATTTTCGCAGAAACAACGTTGCCAGCCGCCATCGAAAGACAGTTGTCAACAAGCAACACTCATCTCGGCTGCATATCGCGAATCGTCAGGAATCTGAAATATTTTAAAACAGAGATTGGACGTATGAAGGGCAAGATAGGTGATCAGATTGAACAAAATGTCTGGCAATACCTCTTCGAAAACGATGTGCCTAAAAATCTAAAAAACAATTTTGAGCGCTATCATGAGGCCTATACAGCAGACCGCAAGTCAAAAAGGCTTACCCATCAGTGTGAAGAGATGAAACAAAGTGCTCTGAATGACCTGATTAACATGATGAAACAAGAGGCCACCTTCATGGGACGAATTGGTCGATCATTCCTTTTAGGAATCATTCTTGTAATCACCATCATGCCAATTCTAACATTTATCACCAAGCTCTTCACTGGATTAGAAAATGGAGGAATAAATGTTGTATTTTGGTCTGCACTCCTATTTATGATTCCTCTTATCTACCAACTGATTAGTTTGGCTTTATATTATAAGAAGAAAGAAATAAAGGAACGCAAAATCAAGGCATACTACTTGCATGATGCCTATTCTCGCATCACCAACCGCATAGAGACAGAGTCTAATCAACTATACGACAACATGTCCGAATTGTGCGACAACTACCTAAAGCGTTGTAAACTGATTTACAGAGATGAACGGCCTCTCTCTACTGGCAATATATACAATCATGCGGAACTTCCTGTCACCCTCTTCAACCAACCACTCATCAATGGTTCGTTTGCAGGAAATGAGATGATGAGTGATATGGAGGAGGAAGGTCGAGAAATATATGTTCAACGCATTCCTCGAAAAATCAGTGCACTGGACGACGAGGATTGTCATCTTTTGCTTCATACTTACAGATCGGAAGTAATGGCTCTCTTCAGAAACATAAAACTACGGGAGAAACATGAACGTAAGTTCAACGAGGAACTAGGCTACAGCGTGTTTATGTCTGAACAAGAGAAAGAAGAGGAGGATGCAAAGATATGGGAGGATTGTCAAAATGAATTCAACCGTCTGTTGCATGAGAGAATTGAAAAGGACTTACTTCCACGCAAAAATGCCACCATCGGAGAAAAGATATGGTCATACGCAGAAAAGATGGATAAGACAGACTTCTTGAACCCGCTCATCCACGCTGCTGCCACAAATGGTGAGATGACCTCCACCTCTGATCCAGAATCGGGCGATGTGAAATCCAACAACCATAAGATTAAAGGGTTGATGGAAGATATGATGCCTCGCATCACCACACAGTACCAATTCGACACACACAGTGATCTGTTGAGAAAGTACATGTTTGTCACCCGATGGAGAACCTTCGACACGTTGGCACTGAATCGCATCCTTCCTTCGGAGGACTTCGACATGAAGATTCGTGAACAGAAGGTGAACCGTGATGAGTTGAAACTCCACAAAGATGAGACATCCTCACTCATTCTATGGGCTATATGTCAGAATGACAACTCCAGCGAATGGTTGAAACTTTTTGATGCCACTCATTTCAGTGAGTCAATGCAAATCAGGGATCAATATACAAGTAAATTAAACATCAAAGACTAACAGCATGTTCGACGATATAAATAAATTCTATTTTTCCATGGTAGTGGTAGGAGTCACGGCAATCTATATGCTCATCCGACTCTTGCGACCTAAAACATGGATTAGCATATCAGCGCCAGGCAAGACACTCCGCAACATAGGCTATCTTATAAATGGCGGAAGCAGTAACCTGATGGAGATGAAATCGGCCAACGCGGAAATCAAAAGACCAGCTGCACGAGTCGTAACCGATGAAAATGACAGAGCCATCACTTGGATTGCCTATGGCGACTTAGACGACGATGAGAATCTGAATGATTATCGGATGAAAGGATTTATCACCAAAGAGGGTTATATCTACAAGCAATTATTAAAACGAGACACACCCGTACTTGTCGGCTACACAGCCCGAGAATCTGCTCCTAACGTTCCAACAACCAAAGGAAAAAGATCGTGGACTTCTCTATGGCTCGACAGTAAACTGAACGTCTACGTGGGAGACCCGAAGAATACCGCAAAAGATCCGAAAGAGCGTCGGGTGGGACAAATATGTTTATCTGGTATCTCCCTGAAAAAAAAGGTGATTACAAGGGAAGGCCAAGGAGGTGTCGCTGCACTATTTTATCAAAAATATGGACCGAAAGAAGAGACGATCCCGGTTTATAAAGAACCCGTATATGGATGGAATGACACCGCATTGATTTCATCCATCATCTTCAGTGTGCTCTTCATGCTACTATACTTCACATACTCCATCATTTTCCAAAAGCCACTGATAGGAGATGATCTTATAGCCGTATTTATTCTTTCTGCATGTTACCATGCTATATGGGCCATTGTTCGACAAATAAAAATCGATAGCATTGAAAAATCCATCAGCATTCAACCGCAACTAAACATGCTGAATAAGGAAGTGGGCTTGGCTAAATTCGATATGGTCATCATCGCACTGTGTCTGGTAGGATTTTATGTTACCAAATTCTTCTACAGTTATGATCTATATCCACTACTATACGCCATTACCTTTGGTGTAACAAAGAACAAAATAACCAGCTCCAACAAACGTCCATGGAAAGTTATTTCCAACTATGACGAGGAGAGCAATATCGATGACGAAGAAGAACTGGTGCAACCATTCGCCACCATAACCCCTCCGGAAGGAGAGATGACACGAACCTATGATTGGGATCTCGACTCCTCCACTGGCATAAAACTGCACGGAAACCTAGTCATCCATTTCTCTATGGTGCAATACAACAACTGCAAGAATGAAAATCCATATTTCTCACAACAGATTGAGAAACCGAAACATGAATACATCAATGACATGTTTAATCGGATGATAAAGGACCCAGAGATGACCGAACGCGTTCGCTATATTGCCAGCTACATAAAGAATGAGTGTTCGCATGCAAAACTAGAGGAGAAAGAGAGTATACAGTTTGCACTGGATTTCGTTCAGGAACCTAACATAGACTATGTATTGGACAAAAACAGTAAAAGCATACAATTTGCTGCAGAATACGTGCGTTATCCGGATGAGACTCTCTTCGATCAGGAGGGTGACAGCGACTGCAAATCCATGCTCGCAGCCATGATAGTCTACTTCATGGGCTACAACATTGTTTATCTATCATCCAGCAAACAAAAACATGACGCCATTGCCATTGAATTGAATAGCAATCCTTGGATGGAAGACAACTATATTGATTACGATGCAGACTCAATAATAACCATTCAACGACACCAGTATGTCTACTGTGAAACCACAGGCGATGGCTATCGTATTGGAAAGTTGGTGAATGATATGAGAATTGAAGATTTTGAAACAAAAGTGGAATTAAGACAATCCTCACTCGAACCAGAAGAAGAAAACAATTATGAATAAGAAAATAGTCGTCACCATAATCTCTGTTGTAGTTATTTTCCTCCTATTAGCAATTATAATAGGCTATATCTACAAAGAGGCAAATGTTCATGAAAACGAAGATCTCATCAAACTGATGGATCTTATAAAATCCATTTTAAAATAAATCGAATGAATTATAAATAAAGGGACGCGGTATACCACGTCCCTATAAGAATCATAAATTCCAAAAAAAGATTTATAGAACTACCTAAAGGAGTTAGCGTGAGAAATATCCCATTATTTCTCACTACCTGTGATACGCAACTCCTCTTTATCTTCTTTCTTAAAGGATATTCTCGCAAATGGATTCTTGATATGCTTACCAAAGTCAGGCATAGCCCAACCGAAACCTAGCGAAGCATCTTCCACCTTCAAGAGGTGCGACTTCACCTCGACCACCGTAAAGAACTTCGGTGTGAAGAAGAAACGGGTCACCAACTTAGTATATAGAATATTCTCGATTCGGTTCTCATTCTTCTCACCCAACTCGTTATACTCAGGCACTTTAATCTTGTTAAAGCAATAGACACCGACATGGAGTCCGACCCTTGCACGATCCATAGTCAACTCATTGGCTAAGGAGACTCCTGCACGAACTTTATTGCCAAAACGATCTTCTTTTATGAAATTATAACGAATATTGCTCGTGCGTTGTGTTCCATCGTATGCACTATTAAAGAAACCATCGGCGGTAAGACCCACACGAAACGCATTGGAAAGAGGCAAAAAGGCACCTACACTCAGAGTTCCATTCGGATAATAACTATCACCGACCTCCAACTGATTAACACCCACTGTCGCGTATGCCTCAAGTGCTAAGATACGTTTCACAGGACGAGCAGAATGCTTCATAGGCAATGGCCACACATTGGGCGTATATTTTGCTCCCAATGAGACATCAGCCAAGAGAGTGTTTTTAGTACGTCTTGTCACGTTGCAATTATGAAGAACCATGCAATTACCACCCAAAGTGATAATCCATTGAGCAGCAGGCTTTCCATACTTTGTAGACAAGGCAATATCCATATTTACACCTCCAATAAGAACACCTGTCAAGGGGAAATAATCATGCTTCTCTTCTATCATCGGGATCTGTCCTGCCAATCCAGAGCCCCACTTTATATTCAACGCGAAAGCATTCGTATGTACTACCGGATAATGGAAATAAGTAACCGCATGAATACTATTCCTCATATAATCTGGATCATTCATATTCAATAATCCAACACCAAAACCAACAGTAGGGAAATTATAGGTATACTCCCAATTATGATTGCCCAACAAGGGTAACTCCATCGCCATCTCACCACCCACTGCATTTCCTTCACTCTTGTCTAACAACCATCCATATAGACCCTCTGCCTTAACTCTAAATATCGTATTTTGCTGCGCTTTCATCGAAATGGTCCCCATCATTAGGAACATCATTAGAAAGCCTATTATTTTCTTCTTCATCTTTTTCTTTATAAATGAACACTGCAAACTTACATAAATTTTATGTAATTTTGCGACAAAACGTCAAACAATGCGAAATTTAGTATACATATTCTTAATCATCCTCCACTGCGAATTCATATCTGCACAAACAAATGCCTTAGAGACCTTTATCAATGCAGATAATCTTTCACAAGCGAGCGTGGGACTTATGATGAAAGAGATTACATCAGGGAAAGTGATCGCATCTTATCAACCAATGATTTGTCGAAACCCTGCCTCTGTTACTAAAATCATCACTACCGCAACAGCCATGCAAATACTTACCGATACATTCAGATTCCGTACAAGAATCGAATACAGCGGTAAAATTGAAGACTCTGTTCTCATCGGAAACATATATATCCGTGGTGGTGGAGACCCCACTCTCGAATCGGCATACAACCCTGTGAAAAACAGATTCTTCTCCTCCGTGTTAGACACCATCAAAGGGATGGGAATCAAAAAAATAACTGGACGTGTCATCGGTGATGCAAGTTTGTTCCGCGAAGATGGCTCCCCCTTTAATTGGTTGGTCGAAGATGTAGGTTCTTCCTACTCTCCCACCCCCTCTTCGCTCTCCATCATGGACAACCTGCTCAGTTTTGTCATCACATCCGACTCCACAGGATTCTCCGTGAGCAAGGTGACTCCTTACACTCCTCTGTTTCAACCCAAATTGGAACTGACACAGAGAAAGGATGTACCTACAGGATGGAGGTTCACCAAAAGCGATTTCTCATGGACACCCATCGTCAGAGGAAACTTCCCCGTTGGGATCTGTCAATTCCTAAAGACTGAATTGGCTGAACCTGCCATGTTTGCTGCTGATTCACTTACAAGACTCCTCATCCAAAATGGTATCGAAGTGGATTCTGCTGCCACTACTACAAGATGGTTTCAACCTGACTCTGTAAGAAAAACATTCTATACCTACCGTTCTGCCCCACTGAGGGATATCGAACGAATCACCAACCATAAAAGCATCAACCTCTTTGCTGAGAATATATTCACCATCCTTGCTAAAAAAAAGGATAGCGTAACGGCTTGCACCAACTGGGAAGCAGCCAACACCATCAGAAAATTCTGGAAAACAAAAGGATTGGATAGTCACAAAGTATTTCAAGTGGATGGCTCTGGCATGTCTATGAAAAACGCTTTATCACCACAATACATCGTTGACGTACTCTCATATATGTACAACGATAGCATCTATTTCAAACCTTTCCTTGCCACTCTCCCTACTGCAGGTCGAAACGGAACCGTCACCTCCTTTATGAAAGGTACGAAACTGGAGGGCAAAGCATTTATAAAGAGTGGTAGCATGGAACGCGTTCAAAACTATGCGGGCTATATCAATTATAATAACAAATGGTATGTGTTCTGCCTAATGGTTTCAAATTTCACAGGTCAACGCAACACACTCAAGCAACAAATGTCCTCACTCCTTAACGATCTGGTGTTAAACGATAACAAACCAATTAGTATCAAGAAATAATCATCTTGATCCTTTCAACCGATTAAATTCAAACAAAATAGGCTGCCGATTGCCATTTAAAATATAGGTTGAATCCATGTTCGTCAAAGTGATTCGACTAATAGATAAGGTTGTATCTACTACATCCGATTGAATATCTGCCATATCCAACATTGAATGAAATACCACCTCGGAGGTGAGACATTTATCTTTATTGGCCTCTATATTCTGAACCTTCTCAGGATAACGAATTGCGTACTCATCAGAATAAACAACAAAAAACGGTATGCGAGCTTCATATTCCGAAACCACCAACGAACCATGCAGAATCAAATCACGCTCATCATCAAACAGATTCTCTCCATGGTCGGAAAGGAAGATAAGCGACCACACTCCCCCTCTCTGTTCCAATCGTTGAATCAAGGAGCCCAAAAAGTGGTCTGTATATTGAATAGAATTGTCATACGAATTGATTATCAACTGCTTATTATCCCGATTAATCGATAAGTAATCCATGTTATTCTCAAAACAAGGTTGGTAAATCTTATATTCCTCCGGATGGCGCTGACAGTACTTGAAATGACTTCCTAAAGTATGAATGACGATAAATTTCTTCGGCGATTTCATGTTCAGACAGGTATCCAACGAAGGCAATAGGTCCATATCATAGACAAACTTAGTATCGCTTGTTGTGGCCGTGAAATCACACGTCTCAATGATACGTTCCTGATAGGTGCTCAATTCCTGATCACTGATCCATGAAGTGGAGAAACCCACCTCGGCAAATGCCTCGCATAAGGATTTCTCGGAATAGGCTATCTCACTATGAAGGGCGTTGGCACGACTTAATATGATAGGTACCGAATTACTCGTCAGATTGGCTTGCGTTACAAGATATGAATAGGAAATCAGATTCTTTTGCTGGGATAATTCAGGGGTAGTATTGCGCTCATATCCATTCACACCAAAGTTCCACCAACGAGCCGTCTCCCCAATCACAAGGATAGCAACCTCTTCTTCGTCATCCTCTTTTTTCGGTAAACCGAATGAAAAATCCTTCAACCTCTCCTGATTCCTCCTAATCTCCATTCTCCTTTCAATTACGTCACCCGTAGCAATATAAACATCAAATGGAAATATTTTTCGAAACTTGATTGTCATCATATCCTTCATATCCACCAAGTTATCCGTAAAAGTGGTGTTCTCACTCGTCATCAACTTACGAGCAAGGATAAAATAGTAGACTGAACCGATTAATAGAAGAACGGGAAGCAATATCAAAAGAACTTTTTTCAATTTCTTAGAAAAGAACTCCTCATTTTTTATGAATTTGATCGTGATAAAAAAGTAGGCAATAAAAACGATGACAACTCCCAATACAAAGAGCCAGATGGATGATAGGAGTTCCATAGCCTCTGTCCAATTCGTATTCAGGATGGTATCCATCATCATAAAGTCGGTCGTAGTATGATTGAGATACAAACTAGAGAGTTCGATAGGAGAAATCAGTACACTGAAGAGTCCCTCGAGGATGAAATAAATTTTCTTTTTTAGGAATAGTAATGGGATGAGAACACAAACCAACGAAATCAGTAGAAATCCCAGTTTCTTCACAATAAATCCATCCAGATCAGCACACCAAAGGGAGATACAGAAAGAAGGAAGCAGAATAACGAGGAAAAGGAAGAGTGTAAAAATCCTCTCTGCATATTTATTGTCGAGTATTCCCATAGATGAAAAATTAAGATGGGTTCTATCAATTCATTTTGAGGGACGGATCTCTGTTATTTTAAGAGGTCAGGGCGTAATCTTTTGGTTCGTTCCACAGCCTGTTCATACTCCCATTCCTTTATTTTTGCCTCGTTACCAGACAATAAGATATCAGGGACTCTCCATCCCTTATATTCAGCAGGACGAGAATAAACAGGAGGAGCTAATAAATCATCCTGGAAGCAATCAGACAGAGCCGATTGTTCATCACTCATAGCACCTGGAATGAGACGCACCACAGCATCCGTCATAATACAAGCAGCCAGTTCGCCACCTGTTAAAACAAAATCACCAACGGATATCTCTCTGGTAATCAGATGTTCACGAATACGATGATCAATGCCTTTATAGTGTCCGCATAGAATAATCACATTATTCAGAAGCGACATGGAGTTAGCCATTTTCTGGTCGAACATCTCGCCATCCGGAGAGGTATAGATCACCTCATCATACGTGCGTTGTTCCTTCAGATGAGAAATCAATCGATCGATAGGTTCTATCTGCATGACCATACCGGAACTAAAACCGAAAGCATAATCATCAATTTTTTTATGCTTATCCAAAGTATAGTCGCGAATGTTGTGGACAACAATCTCTGCCAATCCCTTTGCCTGAGCTCTCTTCAAAATAGAATGATTAAGAGGGCTCTCCAACAATTCTGGGACTGCAGATAAAATATCGATTCTCATGATTAGAATGATTAAAACTCAGACGAGAAGTGGAAACGAATCTTAGGGAAGTCCGTTTGTGCCATTTGAAGGATATAACCGGAATCCGCCAAGAAGACATCTCTATCCTCCTTGTCCTTTGCCATATATTGATATTTACGTTTCTTAAAATTCTCCAAAGCCTCAGGATCATCGCTTTCAATCCAACAAGCTTTGTAGAGGTTGATAGGTTCCCAACGACATTTAGCGTTGTACTCGTGTAGCAAACGATATTGGATCACCTCAAACTGCAACTGACCTACCGTTCCGATGATTCTACGACCGTTAAACTGGTTGGTGAAAACCTGTGCAACACCTTCGTCCATTAATTGTTCGATACCCTTTGCCAACTGTTTCGCCTTCATAGGGTCATCATTCTCGATATACTTGAACATCTCAGGGGAGAAGCTAGGCAATCCCTTGAAATGGATGTTTTCACCAGAGGTCAAGGTATCACCAATCTTGAATGTTCCACCCGAATCAGGTAATCCCACAATATCACCTGGCCATGCCTCGTCGACCGTCTCCTTCTTCTGTGCCATGAAACACGTTGGGGCAGAGAACTTAAGCATTTTATTATGACGAACATGTTTATAATTCACGTTTCTCTCAAACTTACCAGAACATACTTTTACGAAAGCGATACAACTGCGGTGGTTAGGGTCCATATTAGCATGGATTTTAAAGACAAAGCCAGAGAAGGTCTCCTCTTCTGGTTTCACCTCACGTTCAACCGTCTGGGTAGGTTGTGGACTAGGGGCTATCTGGCAGAAACAATCAAGCAATTCCTTCACACCAAAATTATTTAAGGCACTACCAAAAAAGACAGGAGCTACATTACCCGCTAGATATTCGTTGACATCCAGTTCGGAGTAGACGCCATTAATCAGGTCGAGATCATCTCTCAACTGTTGAGCATCCTCCTCTCCAATATGTTTTTCCAGTTCTGGGCTGTTGATATCAGTAAACTCAATATTCTCAGTAACAGTCTGTTTGCTAGGAGTATACAGATTAAGTTTATGTTCGTAAATATTATAAACACCTTTGAACTTATCACCCTGATTGATAGGCCATGAAAGAGGACGAACACGGATGTTCAGTTCTTTCTCCAACTCATCCATCAAATCAAAGGCATTGTTACCATTACGGTCCATCTTATTAACGAAAACGATAACCGGAGTGTTACGCATACGGCAGACGTTCATCAGTTTACGAGTCTGCGTCTCAACACCCTTTGCGCAATCGACTACGATGATTACACTATCCACAGCCGTTAGCGTACGGAAGGTATCCTCTTGGAAGTCTTGGTGACCTGGAGTATCAAGGATATTGATTTTGAATCCGTTATAATCGAAAGCCATAACGGAGGTAGCAACAGAGATACCACGTTGTTTCTCAATCTCCATCCAGTCGGATGTAGCTGTTTTCTTAATCTTGTTAGATTTGACGGCACCAGCAATATGAATAGCACCACCAAACAACAACAATTTCTCTGTCAATGTAGTCTTTCCCGCATCTGGGTGACTGATAATCGCGAAGGTTCTTCTTCGTTTAATCTCTTCTGATAAGCCCATAAAAATAACACGTTTTTGCGGGTGCAAAGGTAGTAAAAAATATGAGATATCCGAAATATTGAAGATGGAGGAAATATTATTCCATTCAAGAAAAAAAACTAATTTTGCATTGTCAAATAAAGCGGGTTCTATGAATTCATTTCGTGGAATTTCTGATTCCTGTAGAGACGCGGCGTGCCACGTCTATCGTGAATTTGCAGAACTCACCCGAAATTATTAACGAGAGGCACAAAGGCCTGAAGAAAGAAATGAAAGCATTAGTAAGTATCATCATGGGTAGCACATCCGATTTACCAATCATGGAGAAGGCTGCCAAATTCTTAGAAGAGATGGAAGTTCCGTTTGAAATGAACGCACTCTCCGCTCATCGTACCCCTAATGAAGTAGAAGAATTTGCCAAAGGGGCACAATCAAGAGGCATTAAAGTGATCATCGCAGGAGCAGGAATGGCAGCAGCCCTACCAGGGGTGATTGCAGCAAGTACCACCCTACCCGTTATTGGTGTTCCCATCAAAGGAATGTTAGATGGATTGGATGCCATGCTCTCAATTATTCAGATGCCTCCTGGAATTCCAGTTGCCACCGTTGGTGTGAATGGTGCACAAAATGCAGCCATTCTTGCTGTTGAGATGATGGCATTATCTGACGAGACCTTAGCACAAAAATTAGCTGCATACAAATCAGGTTTGAAAGATAAGATAGTAAAAGCTAATGCAGAATTGGCTGAAGTAAAATATAAGTTCAAAACTAACTAATTATCTATAAAAAAGGCGCATGGAACCCTATGCGCCTTTTCTTAACTGAACATCATGGCAAACGTATACATCGGTCTTGGATCTAACCTCGGGGAGAAAAAGAAAAACATCACCAATGCGACTATCATCCTTGGGTCCATCATGGGTGATATTCGTCTGCTTTCCTCTTTATACGAGACAGAGCCTTGGGGATTTCAATCCGACAATACCTTTGTAAACGCTGTCATACTTGTTGAGACGGACTGCACACCAGAGACCTGCCTAAAAATGGCGAAATCAATCGAACGAGAAATGGGAAGAACCTACCACCATCCAGGAGAGGGCTACGAAGACCGTATCATCGATATTGACATCCTCATGTACGATGATGTCATCTTAAATACGGAATCACTGATTCTCCCTCACCCACTCTTACACAAGAGAAAATTTGTGTTGGAACCCTTGGCTGAAATCGCACCAGAACTTGTTCACCCTGCACTGCATAAACCTATTGCACAACTCCTAAAGGAGCTAGTAGACAATGCCCAATAATCTATGCAGAAAATTATTTGAATGCGTTCTATAAATTCATCGTTATTCTTTGGCAAAAAAACCACATAGATATTGAAAAATAAACTAACTTTGCCCCCACTAATTAGATCACTATGGTATATTATCAATCAGAAAATATTCCGATGCCTAAAATCGCCAAACGCAAGGTGAATGCATGGATTAAGGAAGTAGCTAGCAGACATGGCTACAAACTGGGAGAAATTACATACATTTTTTGTGATGATCAGAAGATCTTAGAAGTAAACAGAGAGTATCTAAAACATGACTATTATACAGACATCATAACATTTGATTACACCGAAGGGAAGGTTATCAGTGGTGACTTATTTATCAGCCTAGATACAGTAAAAAGCAACTCAGAAAAATTTTCCACATCTTACGAAGAGGAGTTTTATCGCGTGGTAATTCACGGCATACTGCACTTGTGTGGCATCAACGACAAAGGCGTTGGAGAGCGTGAGATAATGGAAAAACATGAGAACGAAGCTTTAGCGATTCGTTCCCAATTTATATAAATATGACAAAAAGAAGAGCACACAAAAAAGAAAAATCCACTACCTTCAGGAAAAGAATCATCATTATCTTCTCCATTTTGGCAGTGTTATTCTTGGGCGCGTTACTTACTTACGTGTTCAAGCCTCAATTTTTTCGCTCTGCATGTAGGCGTATCGAACGCGTTGTCAACAAAAATCCACAATATAGCGACGTTATTTTCCCAGAGAATGGAATCGTGGGTATTGATGTCTCTCTTTATCAGGAAGATATAGATTGGCAGAAGGTCTCTTTTCGGGTTAGTAAACTGACTCAGACACTTACGAAAGACTCCAGTGCCACACCTCATAAAATCGATTTTGTCTTTGCAAAAGCGACGGAGGGTATTACAATCACAGACTCAAAATACAAAAGGAACAAACAAGGTGCTGAGTCTCAGAATATTCCATTCGGTGCCTACCACTTTTTCTCCGTCACATCCGATCCTGCACAACAAGCAGCCCACTTCATCAAGACATCCAACTTGACGACGGGAAACTTTATCCCAGTCCTCGATGTAGAATACCAAGGGAATCTCTCTAAGCAAGAGCTTCGAAAACGTGTACTTATCTGGTTGAAGGCAGTGGAAAAGCACTATGGAAGGAAACCTATCATCTATACATATGCCAACTTCCACGATGACATCTTCGACACAAAAGATTTCTCAGAATATTTCTTCTGGATGGCTCATTATGGCGTATCTCAACCACGTCACGATTGCAAATTCTGGCAGTTCACAGAAGATGGCGTAGTCTATGGTCACAGAAGATGGCGTAGTCTATGGCATTACAGGTTATGTGGATGTAAACGTCTTCTTTGGGTCCCAAAAGGAGTTGAATAATTTGAGGTTGAAGTAATAAAATGGAATGATCTAAATAAAGCTTCATGATTGGGTTAAACACAAACAGAGGTTTACATAACAATCCAATCCATTCCTATTGTGAATTCACATATTTCCCCATCTATCGAAATAATAAGACTCCAATCCATTTTGGGAAGTTCCGAATATCCATCAGATAGTCGGATACTAATGATTTTTTCTAAAAGTGAAATATTTATACTACGAGAAATTATCATTTGATTTATACAAAATCCATGCTCTTTAAACGATTGTAATTCTGACATTATTTTATCATATGTTAAATTCCTTATCTCTTTTGAATAATCACAGCACGCATACTCAAATTGATACTCATTATAATTTCCTTGAAATTCTTTTGTATTTTTCAGTTTGATAAAATTTATTTTACAATCAGAAGAAGACGATTCAATAACAAAATTGAATTTAAAAATATATTCTCCTTCTGAATAAGAAAACATATCATACATTTCACATTTGACATTCTTTAACCTAATTGGATATCCTTTGTTGAAATTTGAAGAAGAGTTTTCATAACGTATCATCTTTTTTTTAGTTACAATTAAATCATCAATGTCAGATAGTGATTTGTTATTTATGACTTCTTCAAATAATCCATATTTTTCTATGATTGATTTTATCTTATTATCAGAAGTAGTAAGACCATGTACGTATAAAATCCTATATTCTTCCTTTGTGAAAGAACTCATAAACTGAAGTAAATAATTATGTCTTTCGAAAATTGTAAGAAACGTTTGATTATCTACAAATTTAAATATATAATTTAAATGTTTTAGGTATGGAATTAAACAATAAAATTCTTCTAATGTTCTGTTTTCGTCATACTTTATGGAACCTAATATAAAAGAAAATACATCCTTCCCTTTAGGGTTAAAATTACAAATAGGATAGGACATATTATCAATAATCTTTTCTTGTTGTGCCAATAACCTTAAATATGTATTTTCAAACAATTGAATCTTTAATGTTAAATTCTGAGTTTCAAACTGTTTTGTTTGAGATTTCATTTCATTTCTCGTTTCTTTCAACTCTTGTCTTTGCAGTTCTAACTCTTGTTTTTGCATTATAAGAGTAATTAACATTCCAACAAATGCTAAGCCTGAAAACAACGTATTTATAGCATTGTCTGAATCATTATAATAATTAGACAGACAAATAAAAAACGGGACAAGCCATAACACAATGACTATTAAAAACAGCCACCATTTATCTTTAACAATTTCGCAGAAATCGTTTTTATTATCATTCTCCATAAGTCTATATGATTTATTGTTTTCATTCCTTCTATTCTCTCCATCTCTTCCCCGATCTTCGCTACAATACGTTTCTACACAGATTAGGGACGGAAGAGAAAATTTGTATATCCATCATTTTTAATCATTGAAAATTATAAAACTATTATCTATTGTATTCTGCATAGAATGTTCAAACCGAAAATTATAAAAAATTATGCTCAACACCCAGTGTACCTTCTTAACCAGCCCTCTAATTTTTCAAGAACAATACGTTTCTTTTCTTCTCGTCTATTATTTGCCCCAAACAGAGGTAATGATGGAAGAATATTGCTAAATGAAGTTCCATTGCTTTCCACATATCCATTGGCTTCTGCCATTGCCATTAATTTGCGAGTCTCTGCAGGCTTTAACTTTTCTTCTTCTATGATGGCATTTAATTCTCGCTCACGCTCATATCGAACATAACGTTCCCATAGGTTACTCACATCCGAATGATCTGGTCTTACGGCTTCATCCCCATATTGAGGGAACTCTTCTGCAGCAAAGTTTTGATCCCCCTCTTCTTGTAAGAATTCATTCCAATAGTTGGTAACATCCTGTCCGTCCAATAGGCTACCTGCCTGAGGTGTCATGCGCTCGATGAATCGCTCAATAAGTTCTTTCTTATCTCGTAAATCAGGGCTGGAGGATACGGCCTTCATGATCTTAATCATGATCTCCTTGTTCGTGCAGTTGCTGTCATGGTATTCCTGTACCAATTGAAGAATATAGGTGATGTCTATCTCTACTTGTTTCACCAAATCCATCTCGAAGATGATATCATCATCAATCTGTTCGATATTATGTTCATCTCCTTTATTTTTGACCATTTCATCATGGAAATCGATATACTTGCTGGTATAGTCCTGCATATCGGCATCGTTGATGATTTTGGCTTTGGAGTCGAACTCATCAAAGGCGGAAAGCAGATTCTGTAATTTTAGGATACGGCTATAGAGTTTGACGAACTTCTTTTTCTGCTCTTCGGTGATGATACCTCCGCCAGTTATCTCCACCAGAGGGAACTCATCCAATAGGGTTTCCACCTCTTCTTTGTAACCATTTACGTGTTTGCCCTTATCATCCTCATAACCATTATAGTAATCGAAGAATGGACGAAGCAAGACGATACCGCCAGCATCTTTGTCTCCGAACAATCCTAACGCATCGTTGGTGGCTTGTTCGAGGTTACGGAAGCAGACAATGTTTCCACAATCCTTCACTGCGTTCAATATGCGGTTGGTACGGCTATAGGCCTGAAGCAAACCATGCATCTTCAGGTTCTTGTCCACCCAAAGGGTGTTGAGCGTCTTGGCGTCAAAACCAGTTAAGAACATTCCGACTACAATCAGAATATCTATCTGCTTGTTTTTCATGCGGAGCGACACGTCCTTGTAGTAGTTTTGGAATTTGTCTCCGTCAGTGCTGTAGCTTGTTCCCCACATCGCATTGTAGTCTTGGATGGCGGCTTCCAATGCGTCTCGGCTATTTTTGTCAAGGAGTTCTGCACTTTCAGGATTCTCATCCTCCAAAAGTCCGTTTTCCTCATCGTCTGGGTTGGCTGCAAACGTGTAGATGGTGGCGATCTTCAGCTTGGGTTTGCCTGCTTCCTCCATCTGTTTCTTGAACTCGTTGTAGTAGGCGATAGCCATGGGCACACTGTCAACAGCAAAGATGGAGTTGAATCCTCTTGTGACCTTGCGTTCCCTTTGTTCATTGACCTTTCCCCTGCCCTTCGTCTTGCTCATCTCCTCCACGTTGGTGGTGATGCTGTAGTTGTAGGCATCCGCGCCTTGCTTGGTCTTTTGGGCAAAGTGTTCAAGGATATATTGGGTAACGATGCGTATGCGTTTAGGCGAATGGAGCGCCTCTTCGGTATCGATACCCCACACTTCCTTGCTCTCCACGTCGTCTTTCATGCGCATAGTACGCTGGTAGTCCACACGGAAGCGAAGCACATTCTTGTCGTTGATGGCGTTGATGATGGTGTAGGTATGGAGTTTATCTCCAAACGCTTGCTCAGTGGTTAGCAAGGCGCTACCCGCATTCTTAGTGAAGATAGGGGTTCCAGTGAAACCGAAGATCATGTATTTCTTGAAGCGTTTGTTGATCACCTCACGCATATCTCCGAACTGGCTTCTGTGGCACTCGTCGAAGATCAACACCACATTTTTGTCGAGCACATTGACGATTTCATCCTTCTTCTTGAGCAGGATACTCAGTTTCTGAATCGTAGTGATGATGATGCGGCAATTAGGGTCGTTCAACTGCTTTTGCAGGATTTTATAATTGCTGTTACCGTTGGCGCAATCCTTTTCGAAGTTGTCATACTCCTTCATGGTCTGGTAGTCTAGGTCTTTGCGGTCCACCACAAAGAGAACTTTCTCTACACCTTCCATTTTGCTGGCTAGTTGCGCTGTTTTGAACGATGTAAGGGTCTTTCCACTACCTGTAGTGTGCCATATATATCCCCCACCCTTGATGGTGCCTTGTAGTTTGTTAAGCATAGCCACGTTGATACGTTGTAGAATCTTTTCGGTGGCGGCAATTTGGTAAGGACGCATCACCAAGAGTTGTTTGTCTGCATTGAAGACGCAATATTTGGTGAGGATGTTCAAGATGGTATGTTTGGCGAAAAAAGTGCGGGTGAAATCCTCTAAATCAGGGAGGTTACGACACTCTTGGTCACTCCAATAGGAGGTGAATTCGAAGCTGTTGGCGTCGGTCTTCTTGTGACGTTGCTGTTGCTTCTTCTGCTCCTCTACATGGGCATAGCGGGTGGTGTTGCTGTAGTATTTCGTATCGGTTCCGTTGCTGATAACGAATATCTGCACGTAGTCATACAGACCTGTTCCGCTCCAGAACGAATCATTTTGATAGCGGTTGATTTGGTTGAAAGCTTCCTTGATGTTCACGCCACGACGTTTCAATTCGATGTGCACCAAAGGCAAACCGTTCACCAAGACCGTCACATCGTAACGGTTTTTGTAGGCACCCCCATCGGGCTTGTATTGGTTGATGACTTGAAGGATATTGTTGTGGATGCTCTTCTTGTCGATCAAACGGATGTTCTTTGTCTCGCCGTTGTCGAGGGTGATATTGAGGATTTCGCTTCGTTGTATGGTTTCAGTCTTCTCTTGTATTCCCTTGCTTGGGTCAGCGATCTGAGCCAACAACTGTTTCCATTCGTTGTCGGAAAGAACAATGTCGTTAAGCTTTTGCAGGCACACACGAAGATTCTCCACCAACTGTTTGTCGGTAGTCAACGTCTTCTTATACTCATAGCCTTGCTGCTGGAGTTGGGCGATCAATGATTGTTCCAACTCGTTTTCGCTCTGGTAGCCTGTACGAGTGCGTTCTGGCTGCTCGTATCTGGCCACAACGGTGGAGTTTTCCAACTCAGCGAGAATGTTGTATTGAGTGTGCATAGGCTTATACTATTGTTTCTAAACTTGCCTTAGTTCTAGTTTGACCACCAGTTTGACCACCAGTTTGACCACTAGTTTGACCACCTATTGGGTACTTGTTTCACTTTGTGATTTCCTTGGTATATTCACCACCAGCCTTCCTTCCCGCTCTTCTATTGTTGGCATTGGAAGACCAGCGGTTTTGAACCATTGATGCAAATATAGCATATTATGACTAGATTCCGTTGCCGACGACGGCCTTTTTGTGACTTGCTGATTTGTTTTTTTTATATATTACAAAGATATTTTTATGGAAAATAATTACCATATTCGGTAATTTTACTAACTTTGTAGCGTTAAAGTACAAAACATTTCACCGTATGAAAGTGACTTTTAAAGATATGGCGTTATCTGAATTGTACGAGACAGGCAAAACTAAAGATCGAAAATATAAGCAGGTATGCAAGAACAAGAAACTAGTTGATGGATATATTCGAGCGGTTAAGATTATGAATGAGGTGGAATCCACAGAAGACTTGAAACCCTTTAGTTTCCTTCATTATGAAAAATTAAAGCACCAACATGATGAACCCAGAAGTTCCATAAGACTTGCGAATGGAATGGTTGAGCGCCTGTTGTTTGTCGAAACAGAAGACGGAATCGAAGTAGAATTATTAGAAATTGATAGTACACATTATGGCAACAAGAAATAACAAATTAGTTCCTGCAAGGGCAATACACCCAGGAGAAATTTTGCGTGAAGAGTTGCAGGAACGTGGCATCAAACAAAAAGATTTTGCTCAAGTGATTGGTGTGCAATCCACTCATCTCAATGAGTTCATTAAAGGCAAGCGTAATCTGAATGAAGATTTAGCCATGAAATTGGAAAAACATTTAGGAATTCCTTTTAAGACATGGATGAATCTGCATAATGGCTATGTGTATGATTGTAAAGTTCTGGAAGAGAGGAAAGAAGGCGAACAGCAGGCATTTGCTTTTGAAAAAGCCTGCTCAGAAATATTCAATTTGAATCTGTTGTATAAGAGACTTGGACTCTCTATCCTTCCCTGCCTTGAACGTGTCACAAGAGTAAAAAGAATGTTCCCTTTTGACCTATTGTCTTCCAGTGAATTAAAACTGCAGGTGTCTGGATTATATAAGCATAGTGAGAAGGTACAGATAGACGAAAAGAATATGCAGACATGGCTACTTTTGAATTGGTTGGAAACATCAAAAGCTAAAATGCAAGAATCCTATGAAAAAGGGAATGGTCTGAAAGCAGCTGATGCGATCGCTTCAATGGCAAACGACCGAACTATTTCCATTCAAAAGATAAAGGGCTGTCTAAATCAACATGGAATTTTGTATGTGGAGGTCGAGAAATTGGACAAGGTGCCTGTTGATGCTTATAGCACATTTGTAGATAGCCATCCAGTGGTGACCGTGACGTATCGCTACAACGACATGGATAAGTTGGTTTTTGACGTGCTCCATGAATTGTGCCACATAGAAAGGCATCTTTCCGACGAACAAAAGGCATTTATCTCAATAGAGGGAAATTTATATTCCACAGATCCGAGAGAAAAAGAAGCGAACGAGTTTGCTCGCCAGCACTTGATACCGGATGATGTTTGGCATAGTATTTTGCAGGTTGGCAGTAGCAATCTTACTCCACATAAAATTGTGAGAACTATAGCAGAAGAGGCTAGCAATCGCGGTATCAGTCCGTCCATTGCGATTTCAAGGTATAAGCATGACACCAACTGGTACAATACTTCGGCATATCGGTCTCCTAAAATTCATTAGACAACATATAAAACAAGCAAGGTTCCCCTTGCTTGTTTGTTTTTTATGTGTAACGCTATCATCTTCTGCCGTCAAAATCTCATCATCTCATCTCTATAATACTCATACCTCCTCCTGCTCGCTTCCAAGGCCGACGTGAGGGCAGTGATTGAGAATTCAAATTTATCTAGAAACTCTACAATTTCCTGTTGTTTCTTCAATGATGGTATTGGAATAAGGCAACTTCCTAATCCAACTCCTGAAATTGAACAAATTTTGCCATCGGAAACATACTTGCGTAGTTGTTGATGGTAGTTGTTTGTACGTAAAAAATATGCAATATATTTTGAATTTTGGTTATGAGTAAGGATATAACAAGCGTCATGAACAGCAGCGGGTTCTTCTCCTTCCCAAACAGTACCGACACCTATATCCAAATCATTTTCTCCTGCTCCTACAATCACTACATCTCCTTTCTTTGCATATTGCATCTTTTTAGGAAAATCTCTATCCAAGAATGTTTTTGTTGTTGCCGATGATATTCCGTAATATGTGTACATATCACCATAATGGATGCATGGCATTCCTGACTCCCGTACATCATCACGGACAAAACGTCTTCCCCTAGTTATCGTACCTAAATCTCCAATGGTGACCGTCTCCCACACCTCCCCCTCTTTTGGCTTCAACAACTCCTCCCTATAATACTCATACTGCTTCTTCCTCAACTCAATCAGCCTTTCCAACTGCTCCTGCTGCTCCACAAACTTGTCTAAGATGCGGACTATCTCGGTTTGAATGGGAAGAGGGGGGAGGGGAATTAGGAGGTTAGCAAATAGTTTCTTAGAAATATTAAAACGAGTAACACCACTTGCTGTTTTGGCTATTTGGGCTCTTATCTCATTGCTTCTAAAAAGATGGCTTAGAAATCCAATGTTGTAAACAGATTTATCATTCAATCTGAATCCAAAGCAAAAACTATTCAAATACATGTTTTCTTTTGGCTTTTCAGATACAACAGAAGATATACCACATTCGTCTGGAGTCTCTGATGAGCCAGTGAACAAAACATCTCCATATTCTATAATGTTTTGTTTTTCATTCTTTGATATATGAACCTTGTCAATAGGATTCATATATAATTTTGGATTACTATATATGTTTTTGTAAGTTATGAAAATAGCATTCCCATTAACAAAGTCTTCCTTAGTCTTTCCACTCAAACCTCCATAAAAGTAGCCTATTTCTCCCAACTTTTTCCACTCCACGCCATTAGGGCAAAGCTCTTTGATTAATTTTTCAATTTTGTTCATTGGCATGGTGTTAAAGTTCAGAGATTATCTTATTTATTTCATCATTGAGCGTCACCGCTTTCGCCATCAATTCGTTGATCTCGGCATTCACTGTGTCAATGTCTATCTCTTCCTTGATGACTTCCTTCTCAACGTAGGATGAGACGGAAAGGTTGTAGTCGTTGGCTGCAACGTCGTCGCACGACACCAACTTTGTGAAATATTGCTCGTCCTTTCGCTCTGCCACAGCGTTCACCACAGCATCCTGATGCTCTGGCATCATGCGGTTCTTGTTGCCCTCTTTCTTGAAAAGGTTGCTGGCATCGAGGAAAAGGATGCTGTTATCTTTCTTCGCACTCTTCTTCAGCACGATGATACATGTGGCGATGCCCACGCCAAAGAATAGGTTGGCTGGCAGTTGTATGATGGTGTCGACGTAGTTGTTGTCGACAAGATATTTTCTAATCTGTTTTTCCGCTCCTCCTCGATAGAGCACCCCAGGGAATTCTACGATGGCGGCTGTTCCAGTTTCGGCAAGATGGTAGAGCATGTGCATGGTGAAAGCGAGGTCGGCGGCACTCTTGGGGGCCAACACTCCCGCCGGGGAATATCGTTCGTCGTTGATGAGTATGGTGTTGTCTTTGCCCTCCCATTTGGTGCTGTATGGTGGATTGGAGACAATTCCATCGAAGTGCATACCCATATGCTGCGGTTTGGTGAGGGTATCCTCCAGCTGGATGTCGAAGTTGGCGAAATTGATGTTGTGCAGGAACATGTTGATTCTGCACAAGTTGTAGGTGGTAGGGTTGATCTCCTGTCCGTAGTAATGGATGTCCTCTTTATCCTGCACTAGTTTGGAGAACTTCAGCAGCAACGAACCTGAGCCACAGGCTGGGTCATAGACAGTTTGGATGGACGACTGTCCCTGCATGACAATACGTGCCAGTATCTCACTCACCTCCTGTGGGGTAAAGAACTCCCCTCCGCTCTTGCCTGCCCCGCTGGCGTACATCTTCATCAGAAACTCGTAGGCGTCGCCGAATGCATCGATGCTGTTATCCTCGAACGAAGAGGCGAGGTCAAGGTCACGAATCGCGATCAACACCTTGGCAATAAGCTGGTTCCGCTTGGATACCGTATTGCCCAACTGGGAGTTGTTCACGCCAAAGTCGGAGAAGAGTCCACGGATGGCCATCTCAGAAGGCGTACCTTGGGCAGAGGCCTCGATAGCCGAGAAAACCTTGCTCAACGTCTCGTTCAAATTTTCGTCCTTGTCCGCTTTATTGGCCACGTTGATGAAGAGTTGGCTGGGTAAAATATAATAGCCTTTTTCCTCCACCATCTGCATTCTCACACTCTCGTCGTCGGCCTCTTCGTCAGAAAGTAAGGCATAGTCAAAGCCTTCCACCCCGCCCTCCTGTTGCAAGCGGTTGATGTAGCTACAGAGGTTTTCTGAGATATAGCGATAGAAGATAGTACAAAGGATGTATGATTTGAACTCCCATCCGTCGATAGCGCCGCGGAGCGAGTCTGCAATGCTCCAAATGGTTTTATGTAGTTCTTCGCGCTGTGTTTGCGCAGTGGTGCTTTCTGGCATTTTATATCTGTTTTTAGATTATAAATTAAATTTCTTTTAGGAAATACCTTTTGTTGTTTCCTTAATATAATAAGAAGGATGTTTCCTTTTACAAAAGTACGAATTTATTCACAGAAAAAGGCAAAAAAATACTTTATACTGAGTCCTAAACAATGCTGTATGAAATTAGAACCATTCACAAATATAAAAAACTTTTTTTACTATTTTTGTGCCAATACACCCAATTAGTAAAAGATGTTGAATTTATTCCTTTTTTATTGTTTTTTTGCTATAGTGATATATGTTCCCGCGCCAGTGGAATTAACTATCATTGTATATTCAACTCTGGGGAGTATCATTTGCTATAATGTTTTCCAAAACAAAGCGCTGCACATACCAAGCGCAATAGAATCATTAGCGTTGCCTTTTTCTTGGCATTATCCTCTATCATCTACTTTTTGGTCAAAATTAGCGGAATGGAGATAAGCAACATATCTAGGTTATCTGCTGTGATATTTATACCAATAACAATTTTATTAGCATTTACTTTGCCAATATTAGGAGCTGAATTAGCTTATGGAATTTCTAAATTCAAGTCACAAATCAGGAGGACTCTTACATACGCATTGATAATCAATCAAATATCACTGTGTCGTCATCGTTGTCCGAGTTGCCGGAAAAAGTACAACAGAAGGATTTCGTGGCAGCTAGAAAATATACAGAAGATTTGTATTGGAAAGTCCATAATGACAACCATCTCTATGTGGTCAAAGGTCTCATCGCCATCCTATTGTCTGCGTTGGCTACCGCATTGGAATATTTCCTACTCAGAATAGTGATGAAGAGGATACGGGAAAGGAAGAGAAACAATTGCGACAAATGATAATTAAATTTCAATACATATATTCCCCTGAACAATTCACTTCCCCAAATCATCACTTCTCAAAAAAATCCTTTAAAACATCAATATCCACAAAAAATGATGTATCTTTGCACCATCGATGGTATTAAAATTTGTAAAAATAATTGACTGGGGAAAAAGTCATTTTATACGTGAGATAATATTGGCAATGGGAAACTTAATTTAAAAGATCATGAAAAAATTTTTTTTAAGTATTATTTTTTGCTTTGTAGCACTTTTCACATGTTTCGCTCAAGTTGAGCATCGCATTTCTTTCGGCGTTGGTGTTTTTAGCCATGCTTATCTTAGCGAATTTTTTAGCGAATTTGATGATGTAGATCGATACTATCCTAGTCCTTATGACGAACCTTGTGACGATTACGAATATACAGATAAATGGATATGTTCTCTCCCATTCAACGCTAATCTTCACTACGAACTTGCAATAGGTAAGCATTTCGGTGTTGGACTTTGTGCTGGCTACGATTACATCAGAATGAAACATGAAACAGAGATCATCCAGACCAATACTACAGGACAAAACATCTATGGTAACTACAATACATGGGATAGCTTTACTGAATATGGAAGACTTCACAGACACATTCTCTATTTTATGCCTGAGGTATATGTCTATTGGTTCAAAAAGAGTCACGTCGCTATGTATAGCAAAATAGGCGCTGGCATGCGTTTCAATATTGAGAAAAAAACATACGTTCACGAGCGCTACCAATATACAAGACTTGAGGAAAAACACTTCTATTTCCATGCAGCCCCTGTGGGTGTTGAATTTGGCGGTCAGAAGTGGCGTGGTTTTGCTGAAATCGGATATGGCGCACAAGGTATCACTCAATATGGCGTCAGATATACCATCAAGGGTAAGGAAAAAGAAAGTAACACTGAGGAATAATCACTCTCTTATTTTGACTTGTTGGTAATGATGACAAACGTAAAACAATTATTCACTAGAATAACAATAGTTCTTGTAGCTATCTGCTCATTAGTGAGTTGCGATCCTTGGTATAGTGCTGATTTTTATGTAAGAAATCGCACATCTCAAACAATTGTTTTTCGACCTATTCATGGCAAGACACCTGATTCTCCAAGAAGAGAATCAGAGCATACCTGTATAGATTCCATTGTCCTGAAAAAAGGAGAAACGACCTTTTTGACACATTATGATGAAATGGGCACTTTTACAAGAGAAGAGATTCCAAGAATCATGGAATACCTCTATCCTAATGGCATCAAAATTGAATTCGAAGATGGAGAATCTGTCACCTATTACCCTGACTCGGCATATTCCGATTTCAATTCCCCTTATAAATACACCTCTTTTTCTGTTCATATCGGAGAAAACAACGATGCCACTTACGTAGTGTCACATTAGACATTCTGTGTATCATAAATAGTAATAGAAAGAAGGCTATATAGTTATAGCCACAGACATAAAAAATGAAGATTTTATTTGCAATTGACGCATTTCAGTCGCATAAAAACGGTACCAGCATTTCAGCTCAACGTTATGCAGAAACGCTACGAAAGATGGGACATGAAGTGCGTGTTATCACCAATGCGGAACCTCCATATCCAGATTATATATACGCATTAAAGGAGTTGAAAACTCCATTCAAGCCCATTCTGGATGCCAATGGTTTTCAGTACTCTGTACCAAATAAAGCAATTATCAACCAAGCATTGGATTGGTGCGATATTGTCCATGTATATACACCTTTCTTTCTAGGCTGTAAAATAAAAAAGATGGCAATGGCTAGAGGGAAAGCCCTTACTGCCGCCTTTCATATACAAGCAGAAAACATCAGCTCCGCTTTTCACTTAGGTAAAGTGGAATGGATCAATCGTATGCTTTATCGATTCCATTATAAAACCATGTACAAAGGGGTACAACATATACATTGCCCTAGTCAGATGATGGCCGACGAGTTAAAACATTATGGATTCGACAACCAGTTACACGTTATCAGCAACGGAATCTCCAACGATTTTGTCTATTATCGTCCCGCTGATGAGGGTCAATATCCAGATAAGTTTGTCATCACAATGGTGGGAAGATTGTCACCCGAAAAAAGACAAGATCTGGTGATTAAAGCCGTGAAGATGAGCAAATACGAGAAAAACATTCAATTGCTGTTCGCTGGCGCCGGACCGTCAGAGTGCTGCTATCGTCGATTAGGCAAGGATTTGACCAACCCTCCCATTTTTGGATATTACTCACGCGAGGAATTAATCGAACTACTGCACAAGACGCATCTATACGTACATGCCAGCGATATGGAGAGTGAAGCCATCAGTTGCATTGAAGCTTTCGCCACAGGTTTGGTTCCTATCATCTCGAATAGCATGTTATCAGCCACAAAACAATTTGCCTTGGACGATCGTTCCCTCTTTGAAGTGGGCAATGCCGAAGATTTGAAGAATCATATCGAATATTGGATTGAACATCCGGAAGAGCGTAAAGAAATGGAGAAAAAATATGCTGAACAAGCGGATAATTACCGTCTCACACAAGTAGTGCAGGATTTTGAGGCAATGCTGAAAGAAGCAATGGTATGACAACCAATAAGTTAATAACAATTCTAGTCATCCTATTTGCCCATGCGATCTATGCAATAGCAGGTGGGCAAATCGATACAATAAGGTATGAGAATGCCACAAATGGCGAACCCCGATATCTAACGGTCTATACCCCCCCCTCTTATCAGGCAGATTCGGTCTATCCTGTTCTCTATCTGTTGCACGGAATGCATGGAAATCAACATGCATGGGAACATGAGGCTCATATCCGCGCTTTGTCCGATAGTTTAATCATGAATGGGATAATAGAACCTGTGGTGATTGTAATGCCCCTATGTGTCGTGAATGATACCATGACCGCCTATCGCTTACCCAGCTACCTCAAATCCATATACGATTTCAACCGTCATATTAAAAAAGGAGAATTCGAGGCTCAATTTCCAGAAGTTGAAGCCTATGTAAAGGCTCACTACTCCGTAGGACGTGCTAATATAGCAGGATTGAGTAGTGGTGCAAGACAAGCAATGAACCTAAGTAAAGAGTATCATTTTGATGTAGTGGGATTATTCTCCCCTGTAATATTACAGCATCATGTACCGAAAGAAAACACGGGAACAGAGTATTGGATGCGCTGCGGCAATGGTGATATGTTTTATGCTAGATCAAGAAGGATTGACCGCAAGTTTAACCGCTATCAGATACCCCATAACTTCCAAAAAACAATCGGCAGACATAACTGGCAGAGTTGGAAATCCCATATAAGCGATTTTCTGCAATATGCCTTCCGCCTAAACAAATAAAGGTGAAGCTCTATATGAACCTCACCTCTATTCTCATATGATAATTTGCTAGACTTACACTGAACGAAAGTCACAGATAAAATTTACGGTTTTTTTCTGCGACTAGATGCTAATCTAAATCCACAGTCTATATCACTGAATTGGGGCTGATATCCTGCACGACAAGAGCAACGACAATATTGTGCTCCACCACCCCAACTACCACCACGTAACACACAATGGGTTCCTTCTTCTGGGCCTTTGGGATTCACCATATCTCCCAAGTTAGAAGATAGATAAAGAGTTTCATAGTACTTCTCATCATACCAGTCGTTGCACCATTCCCATACATTTCCGCTCATATCATATATACCCAACTCGTTGGGCTGTTTTGACGATACGGGGTGAGGCTCTCCACAATCAAACCATGCCACATCCTCCGGATTATTGCTTCCTGAATATGAATAGTGCTTGCTCAACTTACCACCTCTAGCGGCAAACTCCCATTCCGCCTCAGAAGGCAATCGAAATTCCTCGCCAGTGAGTGCATTTAGTTTTGAAATGAATTGCCGAACATCATCCCACGAAACCTTATCCACAGGGAGTGTCTTCCCTTTTGTTTTAGAAGGATTATCTTCCATCACAGCTTGCCATAATGCTTGCGTCACCTCCGTCCTGCCTATCCAATAATCTCCTAATAAAGCCTCATGTGCTGGTTTTTCATTCTCATACGCCTCTAACATTTCGGGAGTTGCACCCATATCAAATCTATCGCCTTCCACATACACCATAGTAAACGATACACCATTCACAGTGAATGTGTCAATATCAATAACAGGTTGTGACACTATCTCGTTTTTTTCTTCCGGCATGGACAACTGATTATTGGGTATGTTTGTTTCGTTTGTTCCGTTTTTTGTATTACATGAGACCAAACCTGCCACGAGCAAGCCTATCATCCACTTATTCATTTTCATATTTCTTACTTTTTCGTTCAATTTTATTTCTCAACAAATATACAAGAAGTTTACATGACTTACAATTTCTTTTGAATTGAAATTATATATTATAATACCTATGGGCACATAGAACGAATAACAAATTAGATTTTTTTTTGGTAAAAAGAGATTGAAAGGGTATCTTTGCCTAAAATTATAGAATTTGAGATGATTAATGATATGTTACATGCTATGGCGGATGAGACACTTTGGAACATAATGCTTGTGTGCGGCATGGCATTGTCATTGGTATTCACTGGAATCCTAATCCCTCAGATTTTATTGATTGCCTTCCGCAAGAAATTGTTCGACGAGCCAGATGGTAGGAAAATCCACCATAGCACCGTTCCTCGTCTAGGGGGAATCGCCTTCGAACATGTAATTCTATTCTCATTTTTTATCCTTTTAGTACTGGATATCAATTCAGGTCGTTATTTGTTATCCAACGAACTACAGTCTCACACTTTGGAACTTTCCGTTTCAGTCTGTTCCCTTATCCTACTCTATCTTGTGGGCATAGCAGACGACCTTGTGGGAGTGAAATATCGCGCTAAGTTTGTGGTACAAATTACCTGTGGCATCCTCTTCCTTGTGGGAGGATTGTCCATCTCCGATTGTCATGGCATATTAGGAATACATCAGTTACCTTCCTTCCTCTCCATTCCTTTCTCCATCATTATGGTGGTCTTTATCATCAATGCAATTAACTTGATTGATGGTATTGATGGATTGGCTTCCGGACTGAGTGGGGTGGCTCTCATGTTTTACACCTATGTGTTTTATCAACTTGGAGAATATCTATACGCGCTGATATCCATTACAACATTGGGTACCATCATTCCATTCTTTTACTACAACGTTTTTGGGAACCCAGAGAAACATCGTAAGATATTCATGGGAGATTCAGGGTCTCTCACCATCGGATTGATTCTATGCCTACTCAGCTTTAAAATTGCCAATTTGGATGTGAGTCTTCATCCTGAGACTTCTGCATATAATCCGTTGGTACTTGCCTTTATACCGCTTATGATTCCTTGTATGGATGTGGTACACGTCTTTATCCATCGTGTACGTCATCATAAAAATCCATTTTTACCAGATAAGAATCATATCCATCACAAGTTGTTGCGAATGGGAATGAGTCAACGCAGTTCTCTCCTTCTCATATTGGTAATATCAGCCATTTTCATGGTTGGATTTATTCTCCTCTCACAATATGTGAACATTAACATTGTCTTTATCTTCTATATCATCATCTTCACAGGCATCAATTGCTGGATATCACACAGAATAAAAGGGATTGAAGGAAAATAAGACATACGTCATCTTTCCAAAATTTGCATTATAAAGACATAAAAGTTTCCAAAATTTGCATTACAATGCAAATTTTGGATTCAACTTAAAGTTTGTAAGGAGTTATTCTCCATCTATCGTTTTGTTTAACACATCCCAATTTTACCAGACGAAGGTAATAAAGAAGACTATTCAAAATCGTTGAATGTCTCTTAATATACATATCTTCTCTCTTTTGATTAATAGAATTTTGAAAAGTGCCCAATAAGTGTTATCTTGCTTGTCAATAAAGGAAATGAATTATGAAGCTCATACATACAAGCGATTGGCATTTGGGCAAAGTCCTATATAATCAGGAACTAACCCCTAATCACGAGGCCTTTTTTCAGCAACTCTACTCCATCGTGCAGGAGCAACAACCAGACGCTCTTCTTATTAGTGGAGATATCTACGAGACATCCAATCCATCTGTTTTTGCACAGAAATTATTCCATTCAAG